>NZ_JAQMTJ010000150.1:0-7587 GCF_028330815.1 Dolichospermum lemmermannii CS-548 | reverse complement strand
GTACAGTGGTCCGTTGTCAGTAGGGGCGAAGCATTTGGAAGATAAATTATCGGTCATTGCCAAAAATAGTTCTCCAAATGCTTCGCCCGTACAGTGGTCAGTGGTCAGTAGGGGCGAAGCATTTGGAAGATAAATTATCGGTCATTGCCAAAAATAGTTCTCCAAATGCTTCGCCCGTACAGTGGTTTGTGGTTTGTGGTAATAAAGAACTAGCAACCGACAACTGACAACTGACAACCGACAAAATTATGCACCATGCTTCCATTAGAACGGCAAATATCCATCTAGCGATCGCTTTTTATGAGCAGATAGGGTTTACGGTGGGCGATCGCTTCACCACCGGTTATACTCTAGCTTGTTGGATGGAAGGTTTGGGCGGGAGAATTGAACTCATCCAAATTCCTCAACCCAAACCAGCCCCAGATGCTTTTAATGATGAACATTATGTCGGCTATTATCATCTTGCTTTTGATGTGACTCAGATCACACCAGATTTACCAACTTGGTTGGAAAGTTTAAAAACACGGTTAGCTGCAATAGAAAATTTACCACCTCTGAAAATTCTTTTAGAACCTACACAGCAGCAAATTGGCGATAAAATCTTAGAAGTCGCATTTATCGCTGATTTTGACGGATTACCTCTAGAATTTTTACGGTTTTTGCATAAATAGGCTGTAAATTAGTATTTATGCCCTTGGGGTGATACAATATTTTTCCTTTTCAGGTACATTTCTAGTTTCCATGAGGTACAGAAACATTTGCCCAATTTTTTAGTCACCTAATATATGTAACTTAAATTACATATATCTATTCGCCAAAGATATGTCTTTTTTCTCTATCGCCCAACGACATCGCTTTTCTTTAGTCATCTTGAGTATCTGGATCATAGCCGCTTTTGTGTTAAATCAAGATGCTGCTTTTAGCGGAGAAAGGGCGGATTTTTCCACCTCTTCCCACAACTCCAACCCAGAAAAATCTCAGAAAACATTAGTCGCTAAAGAAACACCAAATCTCGCTATTACAGCAAATGTTCAGAAAACAGTCCTTGATAATGGTTTAACTGTGATTACTAAGGAGGTTCATAATGCTCCTGTGGTGACAGTGCAGGTATGGTACAAATTTGGATCAGGTCAGGAAGCATCTGGGGTAAATGGTATTGCCCATCAATTAGAACATATCATGTTTAAAGGTACTAGCAATCGTCCTATCCAATTTGGGCGGTTATTTAGTGCTTTGGGCAGTGATTCTAATGCTTTTACCAGTTATGACCAAACCGCATATTACAATACTGCGGAACGGGATAAACTCACGGCTCTGTTGACGCTAGAAGCAGATAGAATGAAAAACTCGCTGATTGATCCTCAACAGTTAGCTAGTGAGAAGCGAGTAGTTATTTCTGAATTACAAGGTTATGAAAATAGCCCCGAATATCGGTTAAATCGCGCTGTGATGGTGTCTGTTTTTCCAGATCATCCCTATAGATTACCTATTGGGGGAACTAAGGCTGATGTGGAGAAATTCACAGTTGAGCAAGTGCGAGAATATTATCAAAAATTCTATAGTCCTGACAATGCTGTTTTGGTAATTGCGGGAGATTTTGACACCGCACCAACTTTGAAAACTGTGCAAACTGTGTTCGGGAAAATCCCCAAACGCCAATATTCACCCCATCATCTCATAACTCCATTACCTGCGGCTACTCCTGCACCTGCAATTAAATTACAAGAACCGGGGGGAAATCCATTACTCCAACTAATTTACCCACTTCCCCAAATCAATCAACCAGATATTCCCGCTTTGGAAGTTATGGATTATATCTTGACTGCGGGTAAAAATGCTTACTTGTATCAGGAATTAGTAGAATCGGGTTTAGCTAATAATGTTTCGGGAAATGTTGCTAGTTTACGTGGGGGTGGTTGGTATGAAATATTAGTGACAGGTTCAGGAAATCAGGATTTAAATAAAATTGATGCAGCGGTAATAAAGGCGTTAGGAAAACTTGCCAAAGTCGCTGTGACAGAAGAACAGATAGAAAGAGCAAAAACTCAATTAACAGCTTCAGTTATTTTAAATAACCGTGATATTACCAATCAAGCCATGCAATTGGGTAATGATCAAATCACGACGGATAATTATCAATATACAGAAGACCACTTAGTAAATATTCGGAAAGTCCAAGTTGCTGATGTGATGAATGTCATCAATAAATATCTACAACCAGCAGCCCGAAAAGTCGGATTTTTTGAACCTACTCAGCAAGCAGAAACTACCCAGAGTTCATCTTACTCAACGCAAACAGAAGATAATTTTGCTGTTGATGTGGCTGTAGTTCCAGCGGAAGTCAAGAAGTATTTACCACCTCTAGATATATTACCCAAAACCCAAGAAAGACAAATCCCCCAACAGTTACAGCTTGCTAATGGGTTACGCGTGTTACTGTTACCAGACAAAACTACACCAACAGTGACTTTGAGCGGATATATCAAAGCGGGAACAGAATTTGAGGCAGATAATCAAGGAGGATTAGCGTCTTTAGTGGCAGCAAATCTGATGAATGGCACGAAAACCAAAGATATGCGAACTATTGCCCAAGGATTAGATGCAAAAGGCGCAAATTTGGACTTTGAAGCTTCTCGTGAAGGTGTACGGATTAAAGGTAGTAGTTTAGCGGTGGATTTACCAGTTTTGCTGGGGACATTGACGGATGTAATTAGAGATAGTACATTCCCAGAAAAAGAGTTTGCACTTTCACGTCAACAAGCTTTAACTTCCCTAGATTCAGATTTAGATGATCCTGATAAGGTTGCAAATCGTATCTTTGTGCAGTCTATTTATCCGAAAAAACACCCATTACATACCTTCCCGACTGCGGAAAGTATTGAACAAATTCAACGTCAAGATGTAATGGCTTTTAAAGCCCAACATTATCGTCCTGATACCACAGTTTTAGCAATCGTCGGCGATTTTGATGTTACCAAAGTGCGATCGCTCATTCAAGCAAAATTAGGAAATTGGCAAGTAAAGGGCAAACCACCAACGGTAAAATATCCCAATGTGGGGATGCCAAAAAATGTAATTAATGTTAATCCTGTTGTCCCTGGTAAACCCCAAGCGATAACTTACATGGGTTACACCGGCATTAACCGTCAAGACAAACGATTTTATGCGGCGATGATCTTGAATCAAATTCTCGGCGGTGATACATTATCGAGTAGACTAGGGGCAGAAGTGCGCGATCGCCAAGGCTTAACCTACGGAATTTATAGCAATTTCATCACAGGTAAGAATGTTGGTACATTTCTCATTGAAATGCAAACCAGTCCAGAAGACGCACGCAAAGCAATTTCCAGTACCCGCAACCTCCTGAAACAAGTTCATCAACAAGGTGTGACAGCACAAGAAGTAGAAACAGCTAAACGCAATTTAATCAGCAATTATAATATTTCTTTGGCCAATCCCGAACAGTTAAGCCAGAGAATGGTGATGAATGAAGTTTACGGCTTGAATCAGATAGAATTGCGCTCATTTATCAGCAAAATAGAACAAGTCAATCTCAATCAAGTCAATCAAACCGCTCGTGAATTACTTCACCCTGATAAAATTGTTGTTGTCACCGCAGGTCCACAAATTCTGGCACATAAAAAGATTAAATGAATGTGGTTCATGGATAATGGGAACAGGTGTGATTGACAATTATCCATTGAGCCATGAGTAACTTTTTGATTTGTTTATTCTCTCTGCTAATGAGTCTAGTAATAATGGGTACGTCTCCAGCAACAGCAGAGAATCTATCTAGTAATCTCCTCAAACAACCACCAATAGAGATTACAGTTAGCTTGGGTAATGTTGCTAATGAATTAAAATTTGAGCCAAATCATTTAGAATTTACCTCTGGTAAACGCTACAATCTCAAGTTAAATAATCCTAGCTCACAAAAACATTATTTTACCGCTAAAGACTTTGCTGATGCAATTTGGACTCAAAAAGTCGAAGCCGGCAATGTAGAAATTAAAGGGAATATTCACGAATTAGAACTTAAACCTGGTGCAGAAGCAGAATGGGTATTTGTCCCCATGAAACCAGGTAAATATGCTTTAGGATGTACTATAGCTGGACACGCAGAAGCAGGAATGAGGGGAGAGATTGTAATTAGGTGATCATTTTTCACTGTCAGAATCAGGATTTACAGGATTTGTAGATTTACAGGATGAATATCTGTGTTTCTCTAGAAGCACAAAATAAGTTAACTTAAATATAGATATTTTTTGCCAATAAATCTCAACAACTTCACAGCTAACCGGTAAAAGCACCCCTAATTCCTAAACTTCATGATGAATATTTTCGCTAACTTACTTTCTCAACCAGCCCAGCCAAAACCCGAAAAACGACAACGCGGAGGGATTGAAATTAAATCAACCCGTGAAATCGAAATTATGCGACAATCAGCGAAGATCGTGGCAACTGTTCTCAAGGAAATTTCTGACCTAGTTCAGCCAGGAATGACCACGGCCGATTTAGATGCTTATGCGGAAAAACGCATCCGCGAAATGGATGCAACTCCTAGCTTTAAAGGATATCATGGGTTTCCCGCTTCCATCTGCTCTAGTATTAATCATGAAGTTGTCCATGGAATTCCTAGCCATAAAAAGGTAATTCATACAGGAGATGTATTAAAAGTTGATACAGGTGCTTATTATCAAGGTTTTCATGGTGATTCCTGCATTACTATCGCTGTGGGTAGTGTGACGAGTGAAGCCGCAAGACTGATTAAAATAGCCGAGGAATCTCTATATAAAGGGATTGAACAGGTAAAAGCTGGTGTCCATTTAACGGAGATTGCCGGTGCAATTGAAGATCATGTAAAAGCCAATGGTTTTACAGTGGTGGAACAATTTACTGGTCATGGTGTGGGTAGAAATTTACACGAAGAACCAGCGGTTTTTAACTATCGAACTCGTGAAATACCGAATGTGAAATTGCGTTCAGGAATGACTTTAGCAATTGAACCAATTTTAAATGCTGGTTCTAAAAATACCAGAATTTTAGCTGATAGATGGACTGCGGTAACAGTTGATAATGCTTTATCTGCTCAGTTTGAGCATACTGTATTAGTGACAGATAGTGGTTATGAAATTTTGACTGATAGAAATCATCTTTAACTATGATTCTTTTGATTTAGATGATTTATATGACAACTAACAAATGACAAATGACAAATGACAAATGACAAATGACAAATGACAAATGACCAATTAAATTGTTAGTTCCCACCAAGTTTTTTGACCAACCACACCATCTGTTGATAGACTTCGACGATTTTGAAAGGCTTTAACAGCAGTTTCGGTAACTGGCCCAAAAACTCCATCAATAGGTAGTCCATAACCATTAGACATTAACAATTTTTGTAAAACTTTCACAGATATGCCTGAATTACCAAAACCAATTACGGGCATAGGTTTATTCTGGGTTGTGTGATATCCTGTTGATAATTGAACATCTTTTTTATTGGTCATAGGGATATTCCCAGCATCAGCTAATTCAAAAGAACTGCTGGATGTCTGTTTTTGTGTGATTTGGTTAAATATTTGGTGTCGTCGGAATGAGAGAATTGAGAGATTAGTTGGGGAAGTTTCATTTATGTGGATAAATTCTGGTGGTGTAATTTGAGCAGAAGAAACTAACTTATTTGATTGATGATTTGTTAGCTGTACACCATTTTCTAGGTAAAACAAGGTTTGGTTTAATGGAAAATGGGGTATAGTTAGTGATTTCTGATTAAATACACCCATCATCAGCAGTCCGATTTCATTCATTGTCTTTTATAATTGTATTTATTTATAAAATGGGAAATGGCAAAAGCAGAGAAGAACGGATATAAACTGGCACTGAGTTTTTTGAAAAATCAAATATTAGTCCTATATATGTAATTACTATGATCAAATAGTAAAAAATATTTAGGGAAATTGATATATCATAAATCTATCCCACCTTCCGCACCCTAAACTGTCACACAAGGAAAAATGGTCATTTGGGGATTTGAGATTGGCGATAGCCACCCAAGATTTCGACGATTTTGTATCAAAATTATCATTAAAGGTATTCAAAAATCCGAAATTACCGATTGTGACACTGGGGGGTGCGGAATGTGGGATCTATAGCTCGATATCAAAAGAATGATCTGATTTGACACTATAAGAATTATTGATTTTATTCATCTATCTTAAGGGAGTTATTTTTGAAAAAATATTTAGGACTTGGTAGAAGAGAAAAATTCCCAATTTATGAGATCGGGAATTTTAGACTTTTGATCAGGTAAGATATTTTAACCGATACTGTTGGCAACTGGATGGAAGTAGAAGGCAAAACCCAAGACAGTATAAGCAGCTAGGAGTAATGTCCCTTCTAACCAATTAGATTTACCATCAGAACTAATGCTATTAGCAATTAAAACTGATACAGCAACAGCGACTAATTCAAAGGGGTTAAAATCTAAATCCATGGGTTGCCCAGTTGCCCAACCGGCAATTACTAAAACCGGGGCCACAAATAGGGCAATTTGCATACTTGAACCCACAGCGACAGACATAGCCAAATCCATTTTGTTCTTCATGGCTACGGTAACTGCGGTAGCGTGTTCAGCAGCATTACCGATAATAGGAACTAAAATTACCCCGGTAAATAGGGCGCTTAAACCTAGTTGAGATGTAGCGACTTCCAATGAACCAACTAGTAGTTCTGACTCAAAGGCAACTAACAGGGTGCAAACTAAAAGGACACCACTCCATAACCAAACATTTGGTTTTTTATGGACAACTGCTTCTGCTTCCTCTTCGATATCTGCCACACCAACATCATACAAATAAGCATGAGTTTTCATGGAAAATAGCAGTGTTAAGCCGTAAACTAGAATTAAGACGACAGCTACAGCTAGGGAAAGATTCTGTACGGTTTTTTCACTAATCCCTATGGAGGTATAGTTCATTGCTGTTGGTAACAAAATGGCAATTACCGCTAAATTCATAGAAGAAGCATTTACACGAGCTATAACTGATTCAAATGTTTGTTCTTTGTAACGAATTCCGCCTAATAACATGGATAAACCCATGACTAAGAGTAAATTACTGATAATTGATCCAGTTATACTGGCTTTGACGACATCAATTAAGCCCGCATTCAGGGCAACTAAGGCAATAATCAATTCTGTGGCATTGCCAAAAGTCGCGTTTAAAAATCCGCCTATTCCTGGTCCAACAACTACAGCTATTTCTTCCGTAGCTGTACCCATCCAAGCTGCTAGGGGGAGTATAGCTAATGCTGCGGTGATGAAAACTATTAAGTCTCCCCATTCTAAAAAGTGGGCTGCTAGAGATATGGGTATAAATAGGAGCAGGATGCTGAAAATAATGTTCTTGATTGACATTTTTACCTTTAGTTGAGGGGATATCTGCACAGGGACTAAAACATTATGTGCATTTGAACACCTATCATATCTGTCAAGGATGGTGATTGGTAATTGGTAATTGGTAATTGGTAATTGGTAATTGGTAATTGGTAATTGGTAATTGGTAATTGGTAATTGGTAATTGG
>NZ_JAQMTJ010000149.1:0-20014 GCF_028330815.1 Dolichospermum lemmermannii CS-548 | reverse complement strand
TTTTTGATCTGTGACAGTTTGGGGTGCGGAATGTGGGGTGTAAAGAAACGTAAAATCGCCCAAACCCTCTTCACTCTTGCCTCTTGCCTCTTGCCTTTTGCCTTGCCATAACGACAATTTTCAACGCCAACCTACTTATACAGCACTTTCCGGTGTTATGAGGTACATATCCAACGGGCAAGATGCCCGCACTACAAGAGATCTGTAACAGGTGTGCTAATTGCTGAATAGGCAACTTTGGCAGCGGCTTGTTCAGCGGCTTTAATGGAGCGTCCTTTGCCTTGTCCTAACATTTTTTCATGTAGCCAAACTTCAGCAAAGAAGCGTTCATGAGTGCGGTGGGGTTGACTGACTTCCAAAACTCGATATTCTGGGAGAACTTTGAATTGGGCTTGAGTCCATTCTTGCAAAGCCGCTTTATAATTAAGTCTAGCAGGGTCAAGACGGATTTCTGTGGTTAGCTGTTGGAAATGGGAATCTAGCCAAGGACGAATCAGATTGAGATTGTTGGTGCTAAGATACAGCGCCCCTAGAACGGCTTCAAAAGAATCTGCTAATCGGGATTCTTGACCAACATGATCAGCGGTGGCACTACCAGCCACCAATAAATATAATTCTAAACCATATTCTCTTGCTAATTGGGCGAGAATGCGATCGCTCACCAAAACGGAACGAATAGCGGCAAAATCACCAACGGAGCAATCAGGGTAATGTTCCCATAATACCACAGCCGCTACAAGACGTACCACCGCATCGCCCACAAATTCTAGTTGTTCATAATTGGCGGTATCGGAGACGGTAGGATGAGTTAGAGCCAAGTCCAATAATTGCCACTTTACAGGTGCATTTAGTGACAAACCAAACTTTTGAACTAAACTTTCAAGCTGCCGTTGTCTTCGGGGATAAACGCTGGACATTAGGTAAGTGTGGAAAAAAGGGCTAATAACTCTTAACTTAGCATTAAATTATAAAGTATAAATACAAGTCTGTTTTTTGTTTAAAAACTTACTGTGTTAGCATTTTCATAACTTCAACTAGCTGCGGAATGTAGAATTAGCATAGGATACCATACAATAAAAACATAAAAGAAGAGATAGACTGACATTTATTCCTATTGTATCACTTGCATTAAATAAGCATTCAAACTTTCAGGAGTTTCAGCATAGCCATTAAATGCTACAAGTGCTTGTTCATTGTTAAGTATAGGATGTGGACTGGTATAGTCATTATTAAAAGTGAAACTTAATTTTTCTGCAATGAACAATTTACTTTTACAAGAATCTCTTAAAATTAACCTTAAAAATACTAACACAAACCACATTTCATATTTTCCTCGGAAAATCTTATAATGTTCACAATTAGTAAATTCAGTCATTTTATTATTTAAAATATCTGCTGGAATTTCTGGAGCATTTGGAAACTTTTGTTTGATTTCTTCCAAATCATAATTTGCCGAAACTGACTCTAAAGTTAAATCAATAAAATTTTCAAAATCTTTAGAAAGATTATCAGATAAATTTACACCTATTTCTCTCCCTGTAGAATTTCTAATTTCTACCAAACAAGCATACCAAGCATTAAGCAAAATTGTAGCTTGATGAAATTCTTCTTGTCTATCTTTAAAAAGAGTTATACAAACTTGAAAATCCGGATCACTAACCTCTGATAAATGACATTCATTTTTGAGTATTTCTTTAAAAACATTTACTGAAACATAAAAATTTTCAATTGAATAACAAGGTGTTTCAAATATTGGTGGGTTATGAGGTGGTAAAGGTTCATTAAAATCTCTATCAATGAAAAATGCTTTCTTATATTTATCATATTCTCTATGAATAGTAATAAGTCGGTAAACGTCTAATACTTTATCTCGTCCACCGCACATGATTGGGTGATAGTTATCTATAAAATGCTTGATTCGTGGAACATAGTAAGCATTATCCTTCCCTTCAAAAAAGCAAAACAAGCCATTTTTATTTTGTCTTGTATGCAGGGCAAATTCTTGATAGGAAACCTGGGGTTTATCTCGACTCTGTTTGAGTTTATCTAAGTATGACATTAGGCTATAATCATTTCTGAAGGTTGAATATATTGGTCAAATCCAATAGCATATTTATCTAGTTCATTATCAAAAATAAATGGAGAGTGAGTTACTGCTAAAAGTAATTCGCATTTTCCTGAATTGATAATATCTGGAAGTAATTGTCGTTGCCAGATCATTGATAATGATAATTCCGGTTCATCAAAAAGTATAATAAATCTTTTGTTACTTTCAGAAAGGTATATTTTGGAAAATGTAGAAATAATTTGCTTTTCTCCAGAAGAAAGTTTACTCAAGTCAATTTCAGCATCAGTTTTTTTTGATTTGATAAATATTTTGATGGCACTTTCATCATAAAATACTCTTTTATTGATTAAATATTTATTACAAACGTCTTTAAATTTCTTCACCGAGTCATCTAATTCTTTTTGTTTATCATATATTTCTACTAATTTTTTTAAAATATAAGTTAGTGATGGATTTTCAAATGATTGATTTTTAACACTATTTCTAATTTCATTTTTATCATTTTCAGATAATTCTTTACCAACTCTTGCTAAAATAATTTCAATATCATTTTCATTAATTTTACTTAAAAAATTATTATCTGTGTGAGAAAATCCTTTTATTAATTGACTTAAAATTTCCGAAGTGATTTTAGAAAATCCTTCTTTTAAGAGTTTATCAATTTTACTTTCAATTTGAGTAAAACGTTTTTGCACATCATCCATTCCAAACTGAATCAGTGTATTTTCTTGATTTAAAATTTCATCATCATTATAACCTAAATTATGTAAATCTTCTTCAACCCGTCTATAAGTGGGAAAATACATAATCTCAGTATTTCCAATTCCTGATTCAATTTCTTTTTCACATTGACTAAAAAAAGGGTTGAATATGTCTACTCTTTTTCTCCCAATTTGTATAACAAAAGTACCGCGTTTTCTTGGTTCATAGATAGTTTTATAATCATCTGAAGTATAGACCAAATCTATTCTACTTTGTATAAATTTATTTTTTAAAATCTCAGTTTTAAAAAATAAATCCTGATAGCGACTTGGATGTGTAATTTGATGATTAACTTCATCCATAATTATAGGATTATCGTAAATTTCTTTAACCAATTCATCTACATAAAATTTAGTGATCTCGATAGATTTTCTATCATTAAATGATAAAACTAATCTATCAAATTTAAATTCACCAAGTTTAAAAAAATTTCGTGTTAAAATATAATAAAAAAGATTTAAAACTTGAGTTTTGCCAATTCCATTTTCACCAACTAGTATTTTTATATTCTCATCAAAAGGAATGTGTACTTCATCTGTTCCAAAAAGACCATACACCGAAAAAGATTTTATATTACTTGTGTTCATTTTATTGTCCATATTAATAACCATAGCTATATATTATGTCATAAGTTGTCAAATAGCTCTATTCAAAATTTCATTAGCTAAAATGTTTCAGTCTCTCTCATTTTCTGTAGTAATTGAAAAAACGAACTATGGAAAATAAAACATCCATAATTCGTTTTCAAAGAGAGTCGGTGGTAAGCCGGGTTCTGTTCTCATGCGAGGGCAGTTATCTATCTGGGATGCTTGTTACCAAACACCTCTAGCGGCTCTTTTTCAGCGGAACTGGTAAAAGACCAACCGTAGTTCCTTGCGGCCTTGCTTCCAACCGGGGTTTACCGAGCCAACGCCTCTCGACGCTGCTGGTGCGCTCTTACCGCACCTTTGCACCCTTACCAACCAATAAATTGACTGGCGGTATCTTTCTGTGGCACTATCCTCACGATCGCTCGCACTGGACGTTATCCAGCAAGTTTGGTCTTTCGGAAGCCCGGACTTTCCTCAAACCAGTCTTTATGACTAATCTGCAACTGCCTACGCCTACTCTCTCTTTCTCTAGTTTACTTTTAATTACATGAAAATCGCAAGACTCAGATAGATTACTTTTTATTCCAAGGTAAAGCGTAGGTCCAAGGGATTTTTTTAATAGTAAAAGGACAATTAATAATTGACACTGGAGGAACATTTATTCCCGGTGCAATACCGGCTCTGATTTCTGAAATTCGCAATACAAGTTGTAAGGAAAATTCTAAATTTTTTTTGCCATCTAAAAAGTCTTTATATAACTTTTTATTCCCTTTAACTCCCGCTACATTAATTAAAGGTGAGGCCGGTTTATAGACTCCTGATTCTTTATCTCTTTGAAAAACATCTTCTGCGGTGACATTTTCAGAAATTGTCTTTTTAGGAGCGATAATTGTCGGAACTTGGAATATAGCTAAATCGCGGGTTAAATCAGGAGATTTGCGAATTACTCGCCGCGACTGCTTGCTATGTTCAACCACGAAAGAACTATTATCCCAGTCAACATATATGGCAATACTATCTGATTTATTTTCAACACTCATTGATAATTCTTTTAGATCCGTTTCCACTTTATCTAGTCCATAAGTACCTGTCTTGAAGGAAATACCCACGGTGTCTTGGAGATTTTGTGCTTTTAATTGATCATCAACAGCACCTTTTTGGAAATCAACTTTTACTATATCGTCTATAGATGCAATCATGCGATTGATTGTCCAATAGACAACAAGTATATAAATCATCAAAATAATCAGATTTTGGTCGCCACTCTGCATTTTTATAACCCTGATTTTCTACCAATTTCAAAATTGTAACATAGTCTAAACTATGATTTTTATGATTTATGTGATTTATGTGATGAAGTTGTATGATGCAATTGAATGTAATTTTTACAGGTGTGACTCTAAATCATCCAAATCACAAGAATCACAAGAATCATCCAAATCATAAGAATCATAGTTCAGACGTTTTATATTTCTTATTAGTAAGTCTTTTAAAGTTCAAACTGGTTTCACCGAAATTGATTAGTAACCCAATCTCAAGATTATATGCTTCTAAGTAGTTAATTGCTTGTGCAAAATGAACGTCTTCTAATTTAGTTACTGCTTTTATTTCAACTGAAATAACACCTTCGACCAAAAAATCTACTCGTCGTGTTCCTATTTGTTCTTTTTTGTAAAAAATTGGCATTTCAAATTCTCTTGCAAAAGAAATACCCGCCAATTGCATTTCAATTACCAATGCTCTTTGATAAATTACTTCTTGAAAACCATTACCCAATGTTTTATGCACAGTCATAGAACATCCAATGATTTTGGATGTCAGTTCCGAGTATTTATACTTTTCATTGATCATCTTTTTTTGACCCTAACTTACCCTACCTTACTTGATTATTGTCTAAACTATAATTACTTTGATTCAATGATTACCATATTAAATCATCATGATCACCAAAATCACTACAAATCATAGTTTAGACAGATGCAGGGAAAGAAAAGCAGTTCATAAATTAACTCGCGTGTTCCCAGTCGCTGAGTGATTCAGACTGTTTATTTTTAGCTTTAGTTTTACGAACTGGTACTTTAGGGGTCCCAATATCAACAGGAGGAAACGACTGTTTCTTTTTAGTAGACTTGCGTTCTTGTGTATTTTTCATGACTATTTTCACTTCCTAAAAACTTTTAACCACATTTACATTATCAACTTTGATTTATCAACTCCCGGATAAAAGATTGAGGTGATTATGCAAAATTCATCAATCTCTAATATTCTATTATTTAGTGGGATTTGCTACAGAAAAACCTTGTTTTTTAGGTTGGATATTTCCTAACTTTACTTGAAAGTTTATTTGGTCGTGTAGGTTGCCAGTTCTAGCTTCTAACTGCCAATTACCAGGGCGTAAATGCCAAAATATCCCATTACTTGATTGTGTAGATAAATGCTGATCATTTAGCCACCAGTCTATGGACTGATTTAATGTTCCACTAGCTTTAAATTCTAATTTTTGCTGTCCGTCTCCACCTGGATACAGCAGAAATAAATCCCCATTACGAGGAGAGATAATGCGGAAATTATCAGGATTAAAATTCAATTGTGGTTGTTTTGCTAACCATTGATCATACACAGGTGATAAATGGAAATCCGTAGATTTTTGATAAGCAATTTTATCTTTGACAGAGAAATATTCCTGAACTACGGAAGTACAGCTAGGTGTAGGTTTTAACCCTGTGGTGGCGCAGATAGGCAATTTTATCATGTCTGCTGGAGGTGGAAAATCAGCGGGGGCTTGATGTTCGTGCAGATTTAACATGATTCTATTCCACAAAGGTGCAGCCCCTGTGACACCGGAAACTTGACGCATGGGTTCACCGTTGAAATTACCTACCCACGTAGCCACAGTATAATCACTGCTAAAGCCTACAGTCCAGGTATCACGATAGTTTGAAGATGTACCAGTTTTGACAGCGACGGGAAATGGCAAATTTAACACTGAGTCTACACCAAAAGCTGTGGATCTGGCATAGCGATCGCTTAACATATCAATAATTAATTGCCAATTACTGGAAACTAAAGATTGAGAATTGGCAATTGGAGAACTATTTAATGTAGTTACCAATGGTGTGATTTTCCCCATATTAGCCATAGTTAAATAGGCACTAGCCAGTTCCCATAAATTCACCTCACCACTACCCAAAGTCAACCCTAAACCATAATATTCAGCATCTTGATTTAGATGTGCAAAACCCAATTCATGCAGCCGATTTAAAAAAGTTTCTACACCCACCTTTTCTAATACCTTTACCGCAGGTACATTTAAAGAATTCGCCAAAGCAACTCTGACTCTGACAGGACCAAGAAAGCTGTTAGTATAATCTGTCGGACTATATAATTTTGCTCCCGGAATTGCATAATGAGTAGGAACATCTGCCAAAATAGTATGAGGACTAATTACGCCTTTTTCTAAAGCTAATTCATACACAAATGGCTTTAAAGTAGAACCTGGTTGGCGCAAAGCTTGGACTCCATCATTTCGCCCTAATTTCACATCATTAAAATAATCAGGCGAACCGACATAAGTTAAAATCTCCCCAGAGGAGTTGTCAATTATCACCGCTGCTGCATCATGGACATTATTCGCCTTTAAAGAAGAAATTACTTGTTGTACCTGTGCTTCCACAAATTGCTGTAAAGGGCGATTTATTGTCGTACGAATAGGTGATGATTCTGTATTATGCGTATTGTTTTTTGTTGCTAACCAAAATAAAAAATGTGGTGCAGCAATAATTCCCTGTTGCTGGGGGTTAAATATTATTTTCTCTTGATATATAAGTTCTACTTCTGCATCAGAAATATATTTTTCCTGTACCATTCTGTTTAACACATATTTCTGTCGTTGCTGTAATCTTTTTTGATGTTTATAAGGATTAAAATAAGTGGGATTATTAGGAATTGCTGCTAAAATAGAAGCTTGTGCTAAGTTTAAATCACTTGCAGGAATAGCAAAGTAAATTCGCGCCGCAGCTTCCACCCCATAAATATTTCCGCCCATGGGGAGACGATTAATATAAGCAGCTAAAATTTCATCTTTAGTCATTCCCGCAGCTAATCGCCAGGATAACCAAACCTCTTTTAATTTTGCAGTCATTGTTCGCGGTGAATTATCCAACATTCTCGCTAATTGCATGGTAATTGTGGAAGCACCAGAAACAATTCTTTTATTTTCTACTCCTATTTTAATTGCCCGCAAAATCGCTTTTAAATCTAACGCCCCATGTTGATAAAAACTACCGTCTTCAGCCGCCAAAATTGCTTTGATAAATTGAGGTGAAACTTGATTTAATTTCACAACTGATGTATTTTCTTGATTACTGGTTAATACAGTTCCTAATGGTAAATTATTCCGATCTGTAAACTCTATTGCTAATTGATGCTGGGCAATATCTACACTATGAATAGGTGCAAAATAGGGGCATAATCGGACTAAAAAACATATCAATATGCAGGAGAAAATAATTTTATTTAGTTTGTAGTTGCGCTTTAGTTTCAATTTATATGATTTTATTTCACGCAGAGTCGCAGAGGCGCGAAGAGTAAGAGTTTTGAGGACATGAGTTAGTAAATTCATCACAATGTTAAGAATTGTATGGTTTATTGGGAATTGTCACACTAGATTAGTTATCTATATATCAATCCTTTTTGATTTGTGTACAGAATTTTTTATCTAACCACAGAGGCACAGAGAACACAGAGGAATGCGATGTTTACATTTTATTTAATATGAAGATCATAAAAATATTTAAGTTCCTGGTTATTGTTATTCTCGTATGCGGAATGACGGGTTGTAATTTTATTGGTATTCAATCAGGTAAGGAACAATTACCAATGGTTGAGTCTTTAATAACGCCAAAGTTACCAGATTGGATAGAACAAATCAGTCCTGTGGGAGATGCAAAACCTCTGGGGCAAATTCGTATCCGTTTTAAAGAAGCTGTAATTCCTATTGAAAGTCTTGATAGTCCCCAACAACAAAATTTATTAACTAAATTTGCCATTTGGCCTCCTTTACCGGGACAGTTTCGCTTTTTAACTCCGCGTATGGTGGGTTTTCAAGCTGATAAAGCTATACCGAAAGCGACGCGAGTTAAGGTTACTCTCAAAGCTGGTTTAGCTGATTTAAAAAATCATCGGTTAAATCAAGATTTGGCTTGGACTTTTAATACTCAATCTATTCAAATTACTAATTTACCAGGGGTTAACCCCATGGAAAAAGCGGAAGTTGAACCAATTGATTTACAACCAAAGTTGCAATTTACCTCTAATTTAGCATTGGATCTAGATTCTGTCCAAAAGCATTTACAGTTAATTCCTGAAGGTAAAACTCAAGGTGTGGGTTTTAAGGTGGAATTAGCGAAGGAAGAAACACCAGAAAATTTAGATCCTTTAGAAAAATTTGATCCTGCAACTAAAAATTGGATTTATAATCTGATTCCTCAGCAAAATCTGGAAAAAGCCACACCTTACCGTTTAACTTTTTCTCCTGGTATTCTTCCTGCTAATGGTAATTTACCAAGTCAAAAAGAATTTGTCAGTAAATTAGCGACTTATTCACCTTTGGGATTTGTGGGAATTAAACCCTATGGAGAACCAGATTCAGGTGGAACTTATGGCAGATTTATTAAAGGTAGTCCCCAGTTAGAATTTAATAATCTTTTATTAGCAGATTCCGTTAAGGAAAATATTAAAATTAAGCCAACACCAAAAAATATTGATGGTGTACTGCAAATTTCTGGAGAAGATAGAATTGTCAGCATTAATCCTTATGCTTTAGAACCAGCTACTACTTATACAATTAATATTGAGAAAAATCTCAAAGATAAATTTGGACAAACTTTAGGTAAACCACTCACAATTAAATATGATACTGGTGATATAGCTGGGAATATTTCTGTACCCTCAGATTTAAATATTTTCCCCACAGATAAAGATCTACAAATTAATATTGATACTATTAATTTACCAGAATCAAAATATCAAGCAGCTTATCGTATTGTTAAGCCAACAGATTTAGTTTATACAAATACTGCTAATGATTTATTACCCGAACCTGCTAAATGGCAAGATTTCACAATTAATGGTAAGCAAAATCAATCCTTAACTATCAATGTTCCCCTCAAAGAAAAATTAAGGACTACTCAGGGAATGTTAGCTTATGGAGTGCAAGCACGAACTCATAAATATCAAGAAGACGGTAAACAATTGTGGAGAGAACCGACAACTTATGGAATGGTACAATTAACCAATTTAGGTATCTTTTCTCAATGGTTTCCAGAATCCGGTTTAATTCGGGTTCATTATATTAGTAATGGTTCACCAGTTAAAGCGGCAAATATTGAAGTTTATCAATCAAAATTAGCTGATAAATCTCGTCCTCAACCTGTACCATGTGCAACTGGGAAAACTGATGAAAAAGGAATTTTAATCATTGAAAATAATCAATTAATCCAATGTTATCCCAAATTAAAATCTAGTTTACCACAATTATTAGTAATTGCTAGTGAAAATCAAGATTGGGCATTTACTAGAAATGAAGAATATAGTGGTGCTTATGGTTATGGAATTGATGCTGGTTGGGAAGCTGATAAACCAGAATCACGAGGCATAATTTTTTCTGATAGAAAGTTATATCAACCCGGAGAAAAAGCGGCTTTTACTGCTTTTGCAGATTATTTAGAAAAAGGTAAAGTTCAGGAAGATAAAAATGCAGTTTATCAATTAACTCTAGTCAACACTACTGGGAAAAATACAGATTTAGGCACAAAAACAACTAATGAATTTAGTACATTTTCTTTAGAGTTACCGATTCCCAAAAATCAGCCTTTAGGATTTTATACTATTAAAGCAAAAGGTAACAAGGGACAAGAAATTTCTGGAGAGTTTCGAGTAGCAGAATTTAAACCACCAAATTTTAAAGTTGATTTACAGCTAAATAAAAAATATGCGGTAATTGATGACAAAATTGATGTGCAAGTAGGAAGTAATTATTTATTTGGTTCCCCAGTGGAAGGAGGAGAAGCTAAATATTTTGTCACTCGTCAACAGGCTAATTTTATCCCTAAAGGTTGGGAGGAATTTAGTTTTGGGAGACAATGGTTTTGGCCAGAAGAAAGTCCCAATGTTCCTAATGATGTTTTACAAACTAACACTAAATTAGATGCTAATGGGAAAAGTAATCAAACTTTAACTGTAGCTAAAGATTTACCCTACCCTATGACTTACCGGGTAGACGTGCAAATTAGTGATGTTTCTAATTTATCGGTTGCTAATTCCCAAACTTTTACTGCTTTACCCAGTGACCGAATCATTGGTTTAAAAAGTAATTTTGTCGCTGACGCTGGTCAAGATTTTCCTGTAGAATTTATTGTCACTGACCCAACGGGAAAACCTCTAGAAAATCAAAGGATACATCTGGAATTACAACAGATGAAATATAGCAGCGTTACCAAAATCGTTGAAGGTAGTAAAACTCCACAAAATCAGGTTGAATATCAGACAGTTGGGAAAACAGATATTACATCTGGGAATACTCCCCAAACAGTCAATTTCAAACCTACCATATCAGGTTCATATCGGATTCGCGCTAATTTTAGTGATAATAGAGATGAAATTACAGCCACAGATTTACAAATTTGGGTGACAGGAGAAAATCAAGTATTTTGGGGTGGAGAAGAAAAAGATAAGTTGTCAGTTAAATTAAATAAAAAAGAGTTTAAATCTGGAGACACAGCAACAGCTTTAATTCAATCTCCCTACCCAGAAGGAGAATTATATTTTGCAGTCATTAAAGATAAACCTCTCTATCAACAAGTTATCAAAATTAAAGGAGGTGCGCCCCAAATTCAGTTTCCAATTACGCCAGAAATGTTACCTAATGCAGCAGTAGAAGCGGTATTAGTCAGACAAGGTAAACCACTCAATCAAGTAGAACCGGGAAGTTTAGAAAATTTAGCAAAAATTGGTTTTGCAGCTTTTAAAGTTAACCTAGAAGATAAATATTTAAAGTTACAAGTTAACCCAATTGAAAAATCTTTAGAACCTGGAAAAGAAGCAAATGTAGAATTAGAATTAAAAGATGATCAAGGAAAACCCACCACAGGACAATTTACTGTCATGGTGGTGAATGAAGCCATATTACAATTAACTGGTTATCGTCCGCCAAATTTGGTAGATACTGTCTATGCAGAACAACCAATTTCTACCCGATTTAGTGATAATCGTCGTCATGTTAAATTAGCCCCATTACCGGCAAGTTTACCCAAGGGTTGGGGTTATGGTGGTGGCTTCTCTAATGCTTTAGCAAATACTCGGATTCGTGAAGATTTTCAAGCTTTAGCTTATTACAATGGTTCGGTAATTAGTGATGAAAATGGTAAAGCCAAAATCACCTTTAAATTACCCGATAATTTAACAACTTGGCGGATAATGGTAGTGGCTACAGATGGAAATTTGCGGTTTGGCAATGGTGACGCAACATTTATCACCACAAAGCCATTAATAACTAATGCTATTCTGCCACAATTTGCCCGCACAGGCGATCGCATTTTTGCAGGTTTATCCGTCACCAATACCACCACAAACACTGGAAATCTGACTATTAAAGGTGAACTTAGCGGTTCTCTCAACTTCGCAGAAAATAATCCCAAAACCACCACATTACAACCAAAAGCCGAGTCAGCAACCCAAGCTTATCGCTTCCCCATGATAGCGGGTAATGTGGGACAAGGTAAACTCACATTTACCACCCAATTAAATAATATTGCTGATGCTTTTACTGTCCCTTTGGAAATTAAACCTTTAGAAATTACTGAACAAGTTGTAGAAACTGGTGTTAGTGAAAAACAGCTAAAAATTCCCCTGAATATTAATAAAAATACCTTCCGCGAAGCCGGAGGTTTAGATATTCAATTAGCCAGTACCTTAATTCCAGAAATTACAGCACCTGCAAAACAAGTTTTAGAAAATAATAATTTACCATTTGCAGAACCAGCCGCAAGTCAATTATTAATTGCGGCAAATCTGCAAACCCTCACCCAAAAATATAATCAAACCTTTGCAGAATTTAATCCTCAAGCACAAGCAAAATTAGCAATTGCACAATTACAAAAATTGCAAATAGCAGATGGTGGTTTTGCAGCATTTCCAGGACAACAAAAATCAGATCCTTGGGTTTCTAGTTATGCAACAGAATCTTTAGTTAAAGCTAATCAAATTTTTCCTGATTTGGTTGATAGTAAAATCATCTCTACTCTGAAAACTTATCTGCAAAATGTTCTTGCAAATCCTGGACAATATGACTTTTGTAAACAGAAACTTTGTAAATCTCAATTGCAACTAAATTCTTTAATTGCCTTAGCACAATTAGGAGATAAACGCAATAGTTTTCTGTCAGATATTTATCACCAACGTGATGATTTTGATCTAGTTACTCAAATCAAATTAGCCAGATATCTATATCAATTTCCTGAATGGCAAAATCAAGCGCAAATTATGCGTGTGCAATTCCAAAAGAATATTTATGAAACTGGACGTACCGCAGTTGTAAACTTACCTCAAAGTTGGAGTTGGATGAGTTCAAATACTGTCACCCAAGCCCAAGCTTTACGGTTATTTATTGACCAAAAAACCAACCCAGAAATCATTGATAAATTACTGCAAAGTCTTCTTAATTTACGCAGAGATGGCACATGGGAATCTAGTTATAATAACGCCCAAGCCCTCATAGCTTTAGTTGCATATAGTCAACTTCAACCCACACCACCTAATTTTATGACTACGGTAAAATTAGCAAATCAGAAATTAGGAGAAACCCGTTTTAATGGCTATCAAAATCCCAACTTGCAAATAAATGTTCCCATGAATAAATTACCCCAAGGTAATCGTGATTTATGGTTACAAAAATCTGGAAGAGGCAGATTACATTATTTAGTTGCTTACAAATATCGGTTACAAGGAAATCAACCAGGAAGATTTAACGGTTTACGAGTAACGCGAGAAATTAGTAAAGTCAATGAAGAGAAAGTTATTCAAAAAACTGGAATGTATGCTTTTGATAAACCTTTAACTTTACAACCTGGACAAATCTTTGATATTGGGTTAGAAATAATTACAGATCATCCTGTAGATCATGTAGTCATAAAAGACCCCTTACCCGCAGGATTTGAAGCTGTAGATGATAGTTTTCAAACAGCAACACCAGCATTACAAGCAAAAGCCGATAATTGGCAATTAGGATATAAAACAATCCATAAAGATCGAATTATTTCCTATGCAAATCATCTCGAACCGGGAGTTTATAGTTTACATTATTTAGTTCGTTCTGTGACTCCAGGAACATTTATTTGGCCTGGTGCGGAAGTTCATCTTCAATATGCACCAGAAGAATTTGGACGAAGTGCAGATTCTACTTTAATATTGGCAGAAAAAAAGTGATAATTTGAGCGTGGGCAGAAAGAAAGCAAAGATCTAAGACCCCTCAACTCCTATCAATGGCATAGAGTTGTAAATTTTGCTAAGATTAATAATGCCAAACTCAAAAATCCTGAGTAGCATATATAGTAACTAAATCTGAATTCCTATTCGCTGATAACTACACTGCCATGAAAATAAATACTACTGTACTACTAACCTTAATTTTGTTAACCCTCATGTTGGGTGCTGGTTCTGCAAGTGGTTTTTTGGGCTTTACCTTGGGAAGTATGGCACTTAAAGGTGTCACTACACCAGATGGTCGTCCTGCGACTAAATTTAACAGCAGCAAAGCCAATAACCCCCAACAGGAAAGTGAAGCTTTCTTAAAAGAAGAAGATATTCTCAAAGTCGTGAAATCACGAATTAGCGACCAAAAAAAGGGTAATAAACCAGACAAATCAGAAGAAGAAGAAATTAAAATTACCCAGCCGCAGCCACAGGAAAAATCCGCAGCACCAGAAACTTCTCAACCAGGATTTCCTATAACTGCTGAAAGTGAAGGTGTAACTATGTCTGTAAAATCTATCCGCTATTCGGGTGGTGATTTACTACTAAAAGTGAATATGCAGAATAAAGGTGGTGATTCTGTGCGGTTTCTCTATAGTTTTTTAGATATTACCGACGATAAAGGCAGAACTTTGAGTGCAATTACAGAAGGTTTACCAGCAGAATTGCCCGCAAAAGGTGCGGAATTTAAAGGTACAATTAGCATTCCCACAGCTTTACTTGATGATGTCAAACAGATATCTCTATCTTTGACTGATTATCCTGCTCAAAAACTCAAGTTACAATTATCTGATATTCCTGTAGAAAAAGGGAATTAAGATTCCATTTTGGACTTTAATTTCGCTCAGTCGCAGGATTTTAGATGGTATTTTCTTACACTAATGTCAAATTTGACATCACCTTAGACAGTGAGTGCTTTTTCTACTTTAAGTTGGACAGATGTGGGGCTGCGGTTGTGTAGTGTGCTAGTGCTAATTGCTATCAATGCCTTTTTTGTGACGGCAGAGTTTGCAATGGTGACAGTGCGGCGAACTCGGATTCAACAGTTAGTACAAGCGGGTGATTTCCGAGCGATGTCCGTGGAAACACTACAGCGTAGTATTGATAGATTACTATCTACAGCCCAACTAGGTATCACCCTTTCTAGTCTGGCACTGGGTTGGATTGGCGAAAGTACAATTGCTGTATTGGTAGAAAAATGGCTCGATTCCTGGCCGTTACCTTTCAGAATTAATTATCTACTAGCTCATTCTTTATCGGTCCCCATGGCCTTTTTTGCCATTGCTTACCTACAAATCGTCTTAGGCGAATTGTGTCCAAAATCAGTAGCAATGTTGTATTCAGAACATCTAGCTAGGCTTTTAGGTCCATCAGTTAAATCAATAGTCCGTTTTTTTAGTCCCTTTATTTGGGTTCTCAACCACTCAACTTATTGGCTATTACGATTATTTGGGATTGAATACACGGGACAAAGTTGGCGGCCTCCAGTCACACCAGAAGAATTACAATTAATTATCTCCACAGAACGAGAATCTACAGGTTTAGAAAATGCAGAACGAGAACTCTTAAATAACGTCTTTGAATTCGGAGATATTACGGCTGAAGACATCATGATTCCCCGAACTAGCATTATTGCTTTACCCATAACCGCCAGTTTTCAGGGATTACTTGAGGAAATAGCATCTACTGGTCACTCTCGTTATCCGATCATTGGCGAATCTTTAGACGACATTCGCGGTATAGTTTACTTTCAAGATTTAGCACAACCCTTGGCTTTAGGAAAAATCACACCAGAAACACAAATCCAACAGTGGATGCGTTCGCCCCGATTTGTGCCAGAACAAACCCTATTAAGTGAACTTTTGCCAATGATGCAGCAAGAGAAACCCTCTATGGTAATGGTAGTCAATGAATTTGGGGGAACTGTCGGACTGGTGACTACTCAAGACATTATTGCTGAAATTATCGGTCATTCCGGTGAACTTGATAGCATTAATGATTTGCTGATCCAAATGGTAGACCAACAGACATTTTTAGTGCAAGCTCAAATTAATCTAGAAGAAGTTAATCAAGTCTTACATCTTAATTTACCTTTAACTAGAGAATATCTGACTTTGGGCGGATTTTTACTTTATCAATGCCAAAAAATCCCCAAGAAAGGCGAAATCTTTAATTATGATCATCTTGAATTTACGGTGATCTCAATTATTGGTCCGCGTCTTCACCAAATCCAAATTAAGATTTTAGATTCTTAATCTTAAATGCTCAATAACTGAGGAACTAAAGCTTTTAAAGCATTACCACGATGACTAATTGATTTTTTTAAATCCGTCGTCATTTGAGCAAAAGTCAATTGTTTCTCTGGTACATAAAAAACCGGATCATAACCAAAACCACCATCTCCAGCAGGTGCAAACAAAATTTCACCGTGACAAATACCCTCAGATTGAATTACTATTTCTCCTTGAGGATTTGCAACTGCGATCGCACACACAAATTGAGCTTGACGATTTTCCTGATCACCTAATTCTCTTAATAACCTCTCAATCCTTTCTGTATCCGTGTTCCCATAACGAGCAGAATACACCCCCGGCGCACCATTGAGAGCATCTACCTTTAAACCAGAATCATCAGCGATCGCCCAATTACCTGTAAATTTGGCAATTTCTGAGGCTTTCAGACCAGCATTTTCCGCAAAAGTTTCTCCCGTTTCTTCCACATCCAAATCTTCCGGTTTTAAAGCTAATTCCCACCCAGAATCAGCTAAATAAGCTTGCATTTCCCGCAATTTACCGGGGTTTCCTGTCGCTACTACTAGTAATTTATTCATTGGTTAGTTGTCAGTTGTCAGTTGTCAGTAGGGGCGAAGCATTTGGAAGATAAATTATCGGTCATTGCCAAAAATAGTCCTCCAAATGCTTCGCCCGTACAGTTGTCCGTTGTTAATAAAAAGGTAATCACCAAATTCCGGGATTTTTTATTCTAAATTTTCCGAGAAATTGACTTTTTTATATAATTGCTTCCAAGATAATTCTACATTAATTGATGACAAATTTATCAGAGCATCTTCAGTTTCATACTCTGTCAAAATCCATTGATTTTCCGAAGTTTTCACATACTGCATTACATAATATTTAGTTTGGTCAATTAAAATATATTCTTTAAATTCAGGAATTGAGCGATAATAAAGAAACTTATCACCACGGTCATAATCTTTTGTTGATTTAGATAAAACTTCCACAATTAACACAGGATTAGTAACTATTGTAGTATTCGCACTGTAATAAACAGGCTGACCCTCAATTACCATCACATCAGGATAAGTAAATTCCCGATAGCGTGGTATCCACAATTTCACATCACCAATATAAATTTCATAGTCCAAATCATTTAACGCCACATTCAAGCCAGTTGCTAAATTTAACGCCAGTTTATTATGATTTATTGTTCCACCAGTCATAGATATAATTTCTCCATCTCGATATTCATTCTTATAATCAGCTTTTTCCTCTAATTCTAAATATTCTTCTGGAGTATAGTAAGCCGTAACTACTTTGATTTCTTGGGTAGTAGTTTGTAGTTTCATCGTTCTATTTAGTAATAGTTACTAATTGAATTTTACTTGATTTTGAATAATGTAAATTTCTGACAAAGACCACATATAACCAGTAGTCCTGAATCTTCCCAAAATTTCCAAACATAGCACATTGTAGGCAAACGAGGTACAAACTTTCATCACAAAACCTTGTACCTCAAGCGTTTTACCGCTGACCGCTTCGGTAATTACTGACGGGGTTTCTTCTTGGAAACCTTTAATACAGGTAAAGCATCAGCCGAAGACTGAGGAGGTAAATAATATTGAGCAACAGGCTCTTCTGGTAAAGCCGGACGTTGCTGCATTCGCCATAATTTAAAGACGAGAGCTATTCCAACTGTTCCTAAACCAAAGATGAAAAGTGACCAACTATCATCCAAACCACCAATGAGAGCATCTATTGTTCCCGCTGTTATCAATGCGCTAATGATAGGTTCTTTGCGGTAGGCTGACTTTAAAAAACGAGGTAATACAGCATTCATCACAGCTTACTTAGTTCCACTTAGAGTTTTTGTATAAACTTACTCAGAATATCCTAACTACAATTTGTCTATTTGATTAGAGGCAAATAATAGCACAAATAATTGTAATTTCCTTTGCCGAAAAAGGGAGTACGGTAATTAACACCCTAGAAGTAATTGCTTTGAGGATCATCACAATTATTTCCATTGTACTAGGACTGACGCACGAAATTAATTTAGCGAAACAGACTGTGAGGACAAAAATCAACTGAAAACTAATGTAGAGACATTCCATGGAACATCTCTACACCTAAATTCATGCTTTATTAAACTATGCCACGCAAGTTATCAGTAACGCCAGATTAGAAGTCTACTTCAAACCGAGCCATGCAATTACACCTTGATTGGTAGCATATTCGATTATCACCATTAAAACAAAGCCAATCATAGCCGCTCTGCCATTTAAACGCTCGGCATATTCATTAAAACCAAACTTAGGTTGTTCTAATTTAGGGGTAATAGTTGGTTGTTGTTGTGTCATAATCAGTGATTCCTTTCTTGATAATTGGCAAACAAAAATTTACAGGGATTTTTCAAGTAAATTGTCGGGGATGGTCGTCGGTACTTAACAATTTTTAATTATTCTTTATCTATTGTAAGAAACCTGGCGAATTAGTCAAGGTGTAGCGTGAGGGAGACTAAAAAATTTTGGATTTTGAATTACTGAATACGGAAATAATCAGCTAGGTACTGGCACGCTAAAGTGAAACAATAAAATATAAGAGGTTATCAATGGAAATTGGTGTTCCCAAGGAAACTAAAGATCAAGAATTTCGGGTAGGTTTAAGTCCTTCCAGTGTTCGGGTATTACGAGAAAATGGTAATAATATTTTTGTAGAAAGTGAAGCTGGTACGGTTGCGGGATTTACTGATGAAGACTACCGTAATGCTGGAGCAGAAATTGTAGATAAAGCCGATGCTGCTTGGAATCGGGAGTTAGTTGTTAAGGTAAAAGAGCCTTTAGTAAGCGAGTATAAATTTTTGCAGAAAGGACAATTGTTATTTACTTATTTACATTTAGCTGCAAATCGTCAACTAACAGAACATTTAATTGATTGTGGCACTTGTGCGATCGCTTATGAAACCGTAGAACAACCAGGAGCAAATAAACTCCCCTTACTCACCCCCATGAGTATTGTTGCTGGTCGGTTAGCCGTACAATTTGGCGCAAGATTCCTAGAAAGTCAACAAGGAGGAAGAGGCGTACTTTTAGGAGGTATCCCCGGAGTCAAAGCCGGTAAAGTCGTGATTTTAGGTGGTGGTGTAGTCGGTACAGAAGCCGCAAAAATCGCCGTCGGTATGGGTGCAATGGTGCAAATATTAGATGTCAACGTGGAACGCCTATCTTACCTAGAAACCCTCTTTGGTTCGAGAGTAGAACTACTTTACAGCAATTCCGCCCATATTGAAGCCGCAGTTAAAGATGCAGATTTACTGATTGGTGCAGTTTTAATTCCTGGTAAAAAAGCCCCCATTCTAGTATCTCGTGCATTAGTTAAACAAATGCGTCCTGGTTCAGTGATTGTAGATGTCGCTGTAGACCAAGGTGGTTGCGTGGAAACATTACACCCCACATCTCACACCAAACCAGTATACATTGATGAGGGAGTAGTGCATTATGGAGTTCCTAATATGCCAGGAGCAGTGCCTTGGACATCCACACAAGCCCTCAACAACAGCACCTTACCCTATACTGTCCAGTTAGCAAACCTGGGACTTAAAGCTTTAGACATTAACCCAGCCTTAGCAAAAGGTTTAAACGTCCAAAATCATCGGCTTGTACATTCTGCTGTCCAAGAAGTCTTCCCCGATTTAGTTGGGTAATTGGTAATTGGTAATTGGTGATTGGTAATTGGTGATTGGTGATTGGTGATTGGTGATTGGTAAAATTCAACCCAGTCCCCAGTCCCCAGTCCCCAGTCCCCAGTCCCCAGTCCCCAGTCTATTTCAC
>NZ_JAQMTJ010000148.1:0-6710 GCF_028330815.1 Dolichospermum lemmermannii CS-548 | reverse complement strand
TATGGCGCGGTGGAACCACACTGATCCCTTCCCGAACTCAGAGGTGAAACGCTGCTGCGGCGACGATAGTTTAGGGGTAGCCCTCCGTGAAAATAGCTCGATGCCAGGTTTAATATTTACAACTACAAAGCCTCCTCTATTTATTTAGAGGGGGTTTTGTTTTTTGTTTATTAAGCGAAAATGGGCAACTTTAGCTTAAAAAAATTGATCTCTTAAATAGTCAAATAGCATTTCAATTATTGCTTTACTAATTCTTTCCCAAAGCCATTTCATAGCAGTTTTAATCCATGATTCAAATGAGTTTTCACTAGCAAGAACAGCTTTTTTTTGTGCATGAGAAAGTTGACGATAACGGCTAATAATTTCTTGTTCTTCTTCTGATAATTCCATCTTTTACTCCTGTTTAATGTGATTTCTCAAAGTTCTTAGAATAAGCTTTTGAGCCAACTCCATAGATCGTTAGCATATCCTTGAATTTTATTCCATACCCATGAAAGAGAGGTTTTTATCCAATCAATAAAAGACTCCTGACTAGATGTGACTGCTTTCTTTTTAGCTTGAGAAAGTTCTCTAAATCTCCTAATAATTTCTTGTTCTTCTGGATCTAAATTCTCATAATTCATCTCATCATCATTCATTTGTTAATTAATCTCCTTCGTGTAGTTTTTTATTACTTATTAGCTAAACAACAATTTAGACAAATGCGATAATTTGCTAATCTTTTAATTGCTCTCTCAATAAATTCCGGACAGATGGATCTGCTAGTTCAATAGGATCAGCAGGATTAATACTAAATTTCCAGCCAACGTTACCCGATGCTTTGATAATTGCTGCTAGAAGGTCATAGAGTCTATATCGTTTGTCTGCTGAGTAATATTCAACTTGTTCAACTTTAATAGAAAGGGCAGAACTTAAAGTTTTCTGAACATCTTGACAACGACGATTGATATTGTTTTCCTGTTCAAGAGATGGATAATTTAATTTGGTATTCCATGTACCAGGACCAATTTTATCAACTTGATTTATTCCAACTACTAGACGACCTTTTAAATTATCCGTAACGTTTTGTACAATGTCTCTGAGTATTTTTTGATCTTCTGTTAATGCCTTTAAATTTGCCTGAATAACATAGAGAATAACATCCGCTTCTGACAAGATTTGTTTGTAAATTTTAGCGTATTCTTTATCTAGTTCAATATCTTCACCCATTCCAGGCATATCAATAACTGTTAATTTTCCTCCATTGGGCAATTCAATTATTCTTTTACTGGCTTCTGTTGTTCCGTGAGTAGTATGACTGACTTTTTCCTCTAAACCAAATAAGGAATTAATGGTGGTACTTTTCCCAACGCCAGATTTACCAATAATGGCTACTTTAGGAGGTTTGGCTAGTTCTTCTTGCACTAATTTTTCAAAAATTTTAAAGTCTTTATCACCTAAAACTCTGCGTAAGTTATCTACAAATTCTTGTTGTTCTGGTGATACTTTGTTCTGAAAAAGTCCCATTTTTGTAACTCCTCTAATTCAAGTTATTAATTGGATTTGCTAAATAATTAAAGTTGTTAATTGTATTGACAAGATTGTCTAACCCATAATTATTAACAACAGAACAAGGAATAATATGTTGTTTTTCAATGGGTATGTAGGGAGAGAAGCGTTGATAGACAATTTCTAATTTCTTTGGGATTATAGATAATTGTTCTGGTGATGGTTGATTTTTCAAAGTATCCCAATTTTCAGGATGTACTCTATCAATTTGATTAAGAACAATTAGATAATGAGCATCAGGTACTTTTTGTTTGTTGTTGGTTAATTTCAAAATTGCTTTTTGATCTTCTGCAAATGCACGGGTATCAGCCTGAAGAACCCATAAAATTATATTTGCTTTGTGAAAAGTTTCATAAATATGTTCAAAATGCTGATCATCCGCATATTCACTCTCTCCAACACCAGGAGTATCACAAAGTCGCCAAGTAAAATCTTTACCTTGATGAATTTCAGGTAACATTTTACCTTCATATTCGGTGACAGTTTGAGTACAAGCAACAGCATAATCTGTACGCCAATTTACCCCAAATAAAGCATTAGAAAGACTTGTTTTTCCTGTACCTGTTTGACCAAATTTAGCTATGGTCAGAGGACTAACCTCTATATTAACAGGGGGTTGCTGAGTTTTTTGTTCACTACTTAAGTAAGACATTGTGATTAATTTTTGAGTGACTCTATTTTTTGAATCACGAGTAAAATCAGATTCTCTGAAAAATATCAAACACTGTTTTGAGTAAGTTGGTTTTTTTACTTAATTATTATTGTTTCAAAAATCTGAGTCATCTGTCTATTGGAAAACATCGGATTTTATCGGGAGATTTATTACAAAATTTTACGTATAAAATCGGAAAATATGCGTAAAAATAGGATTATCTTTTGCTATAATTACTGAAACCCTTACCCTATATAGTTTTTATGACTGTAGACGAAGTTGTAAAATTTGTTGATAAAATAGTATTTGAAAAAACGGGAAAACATTTAGATGATATCCAAACTGCTGTAGTTGAAGGTACATGGAAAAGACAAACTTATGATTATATTGCCAGCGAATATAATCTTTCTAGCAGTCATGTAGGAGATGTAGGATCTGAATTATGGCAACTTTTATCGGAAATATTACATGAAGATATAAAAAAAACTAATTTTTGTTCTACTTTGGAAAGGATATATATTAAATCATCTCAAATGCCAAATATTTATATTGGTAATAATCATTTTAATTTTAATTCGCAAACATTAAATCAACCAAATAAAGAAGATGATGAAAGTAATATAAATACGGAAAATAAATTATCTAGTTATGATTTAACTTTAGCTCCTGAAATTATAAAATTTTATCAACGAGAAACAGAATTAGAAAAATTCTCTAATTGGATATTTAAGCAAAATACTCGTTTAATTTCAGTATCAGGATTATATGGAATTGGTAAAACTACTTTAGTTAAAAGATTTGTTGATTTAAACTTACAAAAATTTGCAGTGGTTATTTGGAGAAGTTTAAAATATCCTCAACCTTTGGAGTTACTTGTTAGCGATTTATTGAATGTTTGTCAACAAGAACCTCAAGCAACTTTAGATAAACAATTAAAGCAATTATTTGATATTCTTGCGAATCAGAAATGTTTAATTATTCTTGATGATTTACAAAATATCTTTATTCCTGGTAAATTTGCTGGACAATACAAAGTTGCATATCAAGAGTATCAAAACTTTTTTACTCTGATAACAGAGGTTAAACATCAAAGTCATGTAGTTGTCATTAGTCAAGAGCAATCTTCAGAAATAGAATGTTTAGATGATGAATTATGTCCGATTAAGTCTTTAGAAATATCAGGATTATATGATGTTGATATTCTCCAAAATAGAGGATTAAAAAATGAAGATAGTTGGCTAAAATTAATTGATTTATATGCAGGTAATTGTATTGATTTAAAAAGTGCGAGTATCTTAATTAACAAGAATTATGACGGTCAAGTTGCTGATTTTTTAGCTGAGAATACTTTGCATATTACTAATCAAATGCAATCTCGACTTCAGCAAATATTTAATCATTTATCAACCCCAGAAAAAGAAATAGTATGGCATTTAAGTAAATTTGATATACCTATTACTAGAGAATACTTGAGAGAAGGTTTAAATTTATCTGTTATTGATTTTAATAATGGGTTACAGTCTTTACAAGAAAGGTATTTAGTTACGAAAATAAAAGATGATAAAAGATTGTTTCAATTATCTTCAGTCTTTAGGGAATATGTGAGAAATTATTGTCAAAATTGATGATGATTTCATAAAAAATATAGGTCATATTTCTTGATATATTTTGAATCAATTACATAAGTCCTAATTTCACGGATAAAATTGAACAATGATTTTCCGACTATAGCTACCCAACTTACGCAGTAGCATCTAATATTCTGTAGCTAAAATTACAGTTTATTTGAGGATGTCATGAGATGATCCAGAAAAACATAGAGATTTATGTAAGTGAGACACTGAAACAACCTAGTTTCGGTAACAGAAATATAAATTACGACTAAGGAAAAAGCTACAACCTTTGATATTACTTGCAAATTTTTAATTTACATAAAGCGGACAATATTAAGTATATAATTTGCTATCTTGCATTAATTAATAATTAATACTCTTTTGGGGTTTGGTGGTAAAAACCACGCATTTTTTCAGATTTTGATTAAGGTTTGCCTTCAGTAAAAATATCACCTATGCAAGTCCATCTAACTAATCGGCAACAAAATATACTTTGGGCGACTATACGTCATTACATTGCGACAGCAGAGCCTGTTGGCTCTAAAGCTTTAATTGAAGGATTTGATTTAGGTATTAGCTCCGCTACTATTCGCAATGTGATGGGTGTTTTAGAAAAATCAGGGTTACTTTATCAACCACATACTTCTGCGGGAAGAATTCCTTCTGATTCTGGTTATCGGATTTATGTTGACCAACTAATTAAACCATCAGAAACTTTAGCTAAAGAGGTAGAAACGGCATTACAAAGACATTTGCATTGGGACGATTGGAGTTTAGAGGCTTTATTACAAGGTGCAGCCCAAATTTTAGCAACATTAAGCGGTTGTATTACTTTAATTACTATGCCACAAACCACGACAGCAAAGTTACGACATTTGCAACTAGTGCAAATTGAATCCGGGAAGATTATGTTGATTGTGGTGACAGATAGTTATGAAACCCATTCTAAGGTGATGGATTTATTTTCAATATCATCAGTAACTAAACCTGAACCGGAGGTAATTGATCATCAATTGCAGATAGTTTCTAACTTTTTGAATAGTCATTTACGAGGAAGGAGTTTATTAGAATTAGGCTACCTTGACTGGAGTGAATTAGATCAGGAATTTCGAGTTTATGGCGAATTTTTGAAAAGTTCTTTGGTAGAATTGACTCATCGCGCTCTTGCACCAACGACTACACAAATTATGGTGCGGGGGATTGGAGAAGTCTTACGACAACCTGAGTTTTCTCAAGTACAGCAGGTACAGACAATTATGCAATTGTTGGAAGAAGAACAAGACCAACTTTGGCATTTAATTTGTGAAAAAACAGAAATGGATGATACAAATAAGTCTAAAGTAACGGTGCGGATTGGGACAGAAAATCCTCTTGAACCTATTCAAACCTGTACTTTGATTTCTGCTATTTATCGTCGGGGTTCTGTGCCAGTGGGAAGTGTGGGAGTTTTAGGTCCAACTAGGTTAGACTATGAGAGTGCGATCGCTGTGGTCGCAGCAGCAGCAAATTATCTCTCGGAAGCTTTTAGTTAATTTCCATAAATTCATGATCAGAAAAATCACTTTTGGCTTACTATGGCTAGGATTTGTTTCCTATGCCTTTTTCTTTGCTCCTCCTGAACAACCGGATACTTTTGAGTTGATAAAAAATCTCTCTACAGGAAATTGGCAAGGGATTAATCCGCTGATTATATGTTTATTTAATATCATGGGAATTTGGCCTTTTATATATAGTGCAGTGGTATTTTTTGATGGTAGAGGTCAAAAAATACCTGCTTGGCCATTTGCTAGTGCTGCTTTTGCTATTGGGGCTTTTGGGCTTTTACCATATTTAGCTTTAAGAGAACCCAATCAAAAGTTTGTAGGGAAAAAAAAATTATTTCTCAAATTACTAGATTCTCGCGTTTTTGGAATTTTATTAACTTTAGGTGCGGCGGTTTTATTTACCTATAGTTTACAGGGAGACTGGGGTAATTTTCGACAACAGTGGGAAACCAGCCGATTTATTCACGTCATGAGTTTGGATTTTATCATCTTGAGTCTATTATTTCCCACGTTGTTAAGAGATGATATGACAAGACGAGGTTGGCAAAATAATCAGTTATTTTGGTTATTTGCGATCATTCCTGTGTTTGGAGCTTTGATGTATCTGTGTGTGCGTCCACCTATAGATATAGAAAATCAAAAAGGAGTTGAGACAACAATACTCCACTAACTCCTGACTACTAAAATTAAAAAGGTAAGTATCCAGTTGTGAACAACATCTACTGAAATTACAGGAGACAAAAAATGTTTAATCGCATGATGGGAAAAACTCGCTATATTGTCTGTCGTTTGTTCTTGCATTTAAACGGAGAAGAAGTAGCGCCAATCTTAGGTGTCCTCAACAGTAGTGCTAGAACAGCGATTAATGCTGACGGTGATCTGGATATTTTAGGAGAAGAATTGGTGCAACTGTGCCAAACTTTCCTACAATATGATGAATATTGGTTTGCTGCTGCTAATGAAGGTGATGTCTTTTGGAATCAAGGGGAAGCAGGAGATTATGTCAATGAACTATTCACAGACTCAGCCCAAAGATATGGGGCTAATCTTGATTTTAATTCCACTTCCTCAAATCAGCCCTTATCACTTCCTGTCACCCGTAACATCGTTGTCATGATTACAGTCGCGGCTGAAGGGGAAATTACCGAGTTAGAAACTGATTTAGCCAACATCCCAGCTTTGAAAGCAGCCTTTAAAGCCGTAATTAATCTACACTAGTGCGATTCGTTGTTAGTTGAATCACGGTAATCAGTCCGTACATAAGCTAACCAACCCAATCCAATCATGGAAAAAGGTTGAACTCTCGGTCTGATATGGGTGCAAGTCCCATCTACCAGACTCAGGTATGACTCC
>NZ_JAQMTJ010000147.1:0-28559 GCF_028330815.1 Dolichospermum lemmermannii CS-548 | reverse complement strand
TTAGGTTCAACAGGGTTTTATCTTGCTCACGAGTTAAAAATACCCTTAAACGAGCGCCCATATTTTAATCACCTCAGTAGATTGATTTTCCGTATTTACTTATCTTTACATAGTTTGATTTCTTTGCGCCAACTTACTTAGTATTTAATAAAGGTCCGCCAGAGTTTCCAGGATTCAGAGTTGCAGTATGTTGAATAATTCCATCTGGACGAATGCGGCTAATATTTCCTTGAGTACAGGTATCGCGGTTATCAGCAGCCAAGGGACTACCAATAGCAAACACTGGATAACCTACTTTGGCTGTACTAGCAGCTAAACTCAGATGTGGTAAATTTTTACGATTTTGGATTTTTAATGCTGCTAAATCCACTCCACCCCTAGCAAAACCTATCACATCTGCTGGTAATTGCTTACCATCCCGAAACACCACAGTAACAACGCTAGGACTACCATCTACGACATGAGCGTTGGTAATAATTAAACCATCCTGACTGACCAAAAAACCGCTACCATGTCCATTACCGGTTTTAACTGTGATAACGGCAGCACTCCCTTGGATACAGACTCGATTGGCTTCTTCCTCAATCGTTAATGCGAAGACGCTATTATTTCTAGTCATACCCATGAGGGTACATATAGAAAAAAGCGTCAAAATACCATATCGGTACGATAGATGCTTCATGTTGGTTTAGATTCCCTGGTAACTTTACACCCAACCTACTGCCGTGTAAACTTCAAGCGTAACATTGCTTGTTACAGCAGCTTAGTAATTAGACGTAAGTAGCAAATATTTTGTTTCTATCTGGCAAAATATCCCAATAATACCCTGAATTTGCTCAAATCCAAATTCAAGGGTGTAAATTACAATTTGAGTATTAGACGGAGATGTCTATTGGGAATTGGGGTAATTTACGTTCTGGACAGAACCCCCAATCTCAAAACAAAAACAACCCCCAAATTTGGAGGTTGTGAATTTTTATTTGTGAAAAATCTGATGATTAAAACAAAACTGATTATTTTATGGACATAATACAAACGGAAGCTAGAAAAGCGGCGATAATATAAAACACAGCCACTACTTGCAATTCTGACCAACCAGTTAATTCTAAATGATGATGTAAAGGAGCCATTTTAAATAATCGCTTACCTTTGCCATCTGGTCCTTTTGTCGCTTTATAATAACCAACTTGTGCCATCACAGAGAGAGTTTCGACAAAGAAAATCCCACTCAGAATAAACAGTGCTACTAAAGTATTAGTTAACAGTGCAACCGCAGCTAAAGCGCCACCCAGGGCTAAAGAACCGGTGTCACCCATGAAAACACTAGCCGGGTTGCGATTGTAGGCTAAAAAGCCCAAGCAGCTACCGCTGACAGCAGCACAGAAAACCATCAAGTCGGGAGAAGTTGGGGCAATGATCACACCTAATGCGAAAATAGCGATCGCCACTGTTCCCGCCGCCAAACCATCAATCCCATCTGTTAAATTAGTAGCATTGCTCTGGGCAACCAGGACAAACCCGGCCACAGGCCAAAACAACAGTCCTAAAGGTAAGGATAAACCCACCCAAGGTACATGGATATTAGTTATACTAAAATCACCCTTAAATACCAACCACGCACAAAATACCGCCCCAAAGATAACTTGCAAAGCTAACTTCATCTTTGGAGAAATTCCTTTGTTAGACTTCCGACGCAAAATTTGCCAGTCGTCTATCCAGCCAATTAAGCCGTAGCTGAGTGTTAAAGCCGAAACTGCCAGCACATTTTCTGAAAAATCGGATAATATACAAGCAATTATCACAGCTACAGGGATAAAAAATATACCCCCCATAGTTGGTGTTCCCGCCTTTTTGAGATGTGCCTGGGGTCCATCCTCCCGGATGATTTGCCCGGTTTTGAGCGTTTGTAGCAGAGGGATTACCCACTGTCCCAAAATCGCCACACCCACAGCAGATAATAAAAGAGGTAGGGTGAGGGAAGTAGTAGCCCATGGGGTTCTATTTCCCATCCAATCTGAAATCAAGGCTGTCGTACTGAGTAACAAGGCCAGCAAGGAGGCTAACCCAATTCCCGAAAAATTCAAACTTTGATTAGGAGATAATTTAGCGTCCACAAAAAAAAGTCCCTTCACTCCACACTTTAAAAAACCTCAACAAAATAATCCAACCCGGTTTTGGTTACTAGTTCACAAGATCCTGCGGTACTAGTCCTCCTCAGCAATTACATCATCGTCATCATCATAGTCAGTATCACCAATTCCGTCGTCTGCTCCCAGAAAATCGGATATTACTTCTACATCTTCCCGCGAGTCGGTGTCATGGATATCACGGGCTATCAGTCTGCCACTCAGCCGCAACCAGTCCAACATGGAGGACTCTTGTTTTAAGGGAATAACTGATGCTCGTTGGTTTCGGGGAGCTTCGCGGAGGGGAGAATCTAACATATTAACAATCACACACAAGGGTTTATATAACTAGACACTAAGAGTCTATCATTTGATACGAGTTAATTTATTCCTTCATACAGGTCTTTAATTGCTGAATCCGAATTAAAGAAAATTTTCATTTAATTAGGGAACGGTAGCCAAAAAGGCATTATTTACGAGTTGTCTGGTTATAGACAAAGAACATTAATATTTTATTAATGCTGTTTCATCATGCAAACTCTTGAGGTACAGGTTAATGATAGGCAAATCAACTCTCATAGATATAATTGTTGGCACAAATCGCGGTTTATTAGCAAATCAGCAACAACAACAAGCTATTTTAGCAGCGATCGCTAACTTAGAAGATTTTAATCCTACACCACGGCCATTAGCAGCTAGTAATTTACTAGAAGGCAACTGGCGACTACTATACACCACAAGCAAAGCTCTATTAAACATAGATCGTTTACCCCTATGTAAACTTGGTCAAATTTACCAATGTATTCGCGGAGAAACCAACAGTATTTATAATATAGCTGAGATTTATGGCATTCCTTTATTTGCAGGATTAGTTAGCGTTGTTGCTAAATTTGAACCAGTCTCAGAACGGCGTGTACAAGTAAAATTCCAACGTTCTATCATCGGGTTACAAAGCCTAATTGGCTATACAACACCAGGAAACTTCATCCAACAAATTGAATTGGGGCAAAAATTTACAGCTTTTGATTTTCCCATTCAAAGTGAACAACAAGGTTGGTTAGATATTACTTATATAGATGATGATCTCCGGATTGGCAGGGGGAACGAAGGTAGTGTTTTTGTATTAAGTAAGACATAAGACATTTTGCAAGGGGTATTTGGGAATGAGGTTAATCTATTATAGGTACTTTGTCAAGGGGTAAATTAAGAAGATTAACAACTTATTCCCCATGAAAATTCACCAATTTGACAAATAACTTAACAAAACCACAAGCCAACACCTTCAGGATGTAGAGTGAGAACAATCAGCCCTACTTTAACGGCAATTCATACTTCAAAAGGGAAGATCCATCATGGTTCAACGTGGTTCTAAAGTACGTGTTCTCCGCCCTGAGTCCTACTGGTTTCAGGATCTTGGTACAGTGGTTTCTGTTGACAAAAGCGCCATCAAATACCCTGTAATTGTTCGCTTTGAGAAAGTTAACTATTCTGATCTCAATACCAACAACTTTGCTGTAGATGAGTTAATTGAGGTCGAAGCACCTAAACCCAAAGCCGCAGCAAAATAAACAGCCAAGCATCAAGGGGATTGTTTAATGGGATAATAGGAGGAGATGTCAAGGTGAAAATCTTGCCCATTTCCTCTCTTTGACCATACCTGCCCCTAAAAATATTATTTGCTTGAATGCCTGAACTGCCTGAAGTTGAAACAGTCCGTCGGGGTTTAAATCAATTAACCCTGAGTCAAGAAATCACGGGAGGAGATGTATTGCTACAACGCACCATCGCCTACCCGGTTTCTGTTGATGAATTTATTAACAAAATTAAAGGCAATACCATTGCTACCTGGCATCGTCGTGGTAAATATCTCCTCGCTGAACTTTCCTCCCCTTCCCCCAGTTATTTAGGAGTTCACCTCCGCATGACCGGTCAGTTACTTTGGTTAACCCAAGATGAACCTTTACACAAACACACCAGAGTCAGGTTATTTTTTGGGGAAAGGCAAGAATTACGCTTTGTTGACCAGCGCACCTTCGGGCAAATGTGGTATGTTCCTGGTTCTACGGCTGTAGAAAGTATTATGACAGGTTTGGCAAAACTGGCAGTTGACCCCTTTTCCCCAGAGTTCACTTTAGAGTATTTAGCCGATAAATTAAAAAAATCCCGTCGTCCCATTAAAACTGGATTATTAGATCAGTCAATGGTGGCAGGATTAGGTAATATTTATGCAGATGAAGCTTTGTTTAAAAGTGGGATTTTACCAACAACTCTTTGTACAGAATTGCAACTTCCAAAAATCGAACTTTTGCGAACTGCAATTATTCAAGTTTTATCAGCGAGTATTGCGGTAGGTGGGACAACTTTTAGTAATTTCTTGAGTGTTAAAGGCGTTAACGGTAATTATGGCGGTGAAGCGTGGGTTTATAATCGCACTGGCGAACCTTGTAAGGTTTGTGGTAACGTGATCCAGCGAATTAAGTTAGGTGGGCGTTCTAGTCATTTTTGTTCTCAATGTCAAAGTTAATTAGGTTAGCATTGAAAACTAAATTACTTTTCTTCCTGCATACTTCTCACAATTTTCGTCACCATTTTCCTAGGAATAAACCGCACACATTTTGACATCAGTTTGTTGATAAAACCAGGAATAATAATGATTTTCCCCTTCATTAAAGCATCATATCCCATCTGAGCTACAGTTGCCGCATCCATCATATTTTTACCCTTGAGCATTTTAGAATCTGCCATGCCGGTTCTTTCATGAAAAGCAGATGCTGTTGAACCTGGACAAAGAACTGTGACGGTGACACCTGTACCTTCTAATTCATTAGCGATCGCTTCGGAGAATGATAAAATATAGGCTTTGGTGGCAAAATAAACTGCCATTAATGGACCTGGTTGAAAAGCAGCGGCAGAAGAAACATTTAATATTTTCCCATAACCTTGTTTAACCATGTCTTTGAGAAATAATTTTGTTAAATGAGTTAAACAAACTAGATTTACTTGCAGCATTTCTAGTTCATTATTTAAGTTAGTTTCATTAAATAATCCATAGTTACCAAATCCGGCATTATTTACTAAGATGTCAATTTTAATGCCAGCTTCTTGTAATTCCGAGAAAATTTCTTCAGGAGATGTAGATATAGATAAATCTTTGATAATAGGTTTAACAGAAATTCCAAATTCTTCTGCAAAATCAACAGCTATTTTTGTGAGTTTTTCTCCTACTCTATCTACTAATACAAGATTATAATTATTATGAGCAAAAATCCGGGCTAACTGATAACCAATACCATTAGCTGCACCCGTAATCAAAACTGTTCCCTGACATTTTATGTTCATTTTACAAAAAAGTGAATTAGGTGGAATTGGCACGGATAGATCTTACCAACACCATTATACTAAATAAAAATTAAGCTGCTTATAATTAAGATTTCCAGAATAATTAACCGCAGATGAACGCAGATGAACGCGGATAAATACGGATAAAATAATGGATTTCATAATTATATGCAGCCTCATGGAAAATTGATATTAGGCAAGACTTAGGAAACCAGTCTGTACTAAATAAGATGTGTAAGTCATCAACAATTGAGAATCAATAGGTGGACAAACAATAGAACTGCCTTTTAGTGCTTCTAGAGTTTCTTCACAACTAATAATTGGTCTTCTCGCTTGTAAATACAAATCAGGAATAGTGATTTGTTCATCTGACCAACGTTCTAGTAAAAATGGCCGCAAAGTATATAAAGGATTGTCTTGAGAAGTGACATTATTAATTAATTCTGCTTGCCATTCTTCGTAGGGAATCATCTTCAGTGAGAATCCGAAAGAACGCACCCAATCAACTAAAGATTTTAAGGAAGCAGGTTGAGGATGTTGTAAATGGAAAGCCTTACCTACAGATGTTTCTTGTCGAGAAAGATAAACAACTGATTTGCTGACATAATCAACAGGAGACATATCCAACATATAATCTACATCAGGGAAAGACCCCATTTGCAGACAACCTTTAATCATCAAATTGATGAAATCATGGGTATTACAAATTCCAGTTTGACTATCTCCAGAAATTAAAGGAGGTCTATGAATAGTAATAGGTAATCCTCGACTACCAGCAATTTTCACTAATTTTTCTGCTACCCATTTAGTTTGGGAATAACCGAGGAAAATACCTTCCCAGTCATGAAAATCATCATCTTCTTTAACTAACTTACCAGCATAAGCCGTTGATTCAAAAACAGCCACACTAGAAACATAATGCAATGGCTTAACTTTAGTTTGACAAGCTAACCGCAAAACTTCCTGTGTACCCAAAACATTCGCTGTTTTTAATGCTGAGTAAGGATAAACATAATTCAGCAAAGCGGCACTATGATAAATAGTATCAATGTTAGCAGCTAGATTTTCAAATTGTTCTGCACTAATCCCCAAATGTGGCTGTACTAAATCACCAATTATAGGAATAATTCTGCCACTATAATGATCTTGCCAAATGCCATATTGTTGCAAATTATTTTCTAATTTGCTTTTACCTTCTTCCAAATTACTAGCACGGACTAAGCAATAAAGAGTTGCGTCCGATACTTCTAGTAATTCCTTGATCATGAAAGCGCCTAAATAACCTGTTCCTCCGGTTAAAAAGATGTTTTTAGGGTTAGTAACAGAAACAGCAGTACCTACGGGTTGAATAGTGGGGTCTAGGACAGCTTCCGCACCCAAATCTAGAAGAGGAGGAGCAAAGCTAACAGGAGAATTTGTCCCAGACCCTGCATCTTTTACTTGAGAATCATCACTTGATTCGTCTGCTAATCGCTGAGAAAGGGCAGCAATGTTAGGATAATGCCAAAGTAAAATAGGAGAGGGCTTAAATCCTAGTAATTCTTCTAATTTACTAATGATCATCATGGCTTGAGCAGAATCCAAACCATAATTTTCTAAGTTTTCGTCAACATCAATTTCTGCGGTTTCGACTCCGACAACTTCCGCAAGATGAGAAACTAGAAATGCTTGAATACTTTCAGCATTATAAGACTGTTTTAAATTCATTTTTTACTTCTCCAATGTAGAAGGAATTGGTTGATATTGACTGTAATAAGCAGGCATTTGTAAACCCTGCATTTTTAAACTGTGACTACGATATAAAAATGCTGTCCCCTTCATAATTTGGTCAGCAACATCAACAACATGACGCTGATTAGGTTCTGACAAATAAGAGCCACGCACCCAGTCATTGAAGCCACCCATAGCTGGTCCACACCATATTTGATAATCAACTTCCCGACCTTTTTCACCAGTGCTAGACCAGCGGGAAGATAATCCTAAATACCAGCGAAAGATTACAGCCATTTTCAATTTAGGATTATTAACAGCTTTACCCAATTTTTCAGGATTCTTTTGGGATAAATAAGCCGCTGCACCTTCCCAAACTTCCGCAAGACTTTTACGGAAAATTTGTTTTTCTAGCTTATCTTTTTCGGCTGCGGGAATCTGTTCAATAGAGTCGTAAGTGCGATATAATTCATACAATTTTTGCGCTCGCATGGGGAACATTGTCCCCCGTTTAAGAACTTGTAATTTGACTCCCATTTCAAACATATCGGCTGCGGGAGCCATTGTCATATCTGCCATTTCGGCTTGTGCTAATAATTTTTTAGTATGTTCACAAGCACCAGATTCCACACAAGATTGATTAATTGAACCCGTCATTATATAAGCAGCACCCATCATAAAACCAGCTAAAGCTGCTTCTGGTGTACCAATGCCTCCAGCCACGCCAATTCTAATAGGAACTGAGTAATTATATTGGGCTTGAATTTCATCTCTGAGGGCAATAATTGAAGGTAATAAACATACTAAAGGACGATTATCTGTATGACCACCAGAATCAGCCTCAACGGTAATATCATCAGCCATTGGCACTTGTCTTGCCAAATTAGCTTGCAATTCTGTAATTAGTCCTTGCTCAAGTAATTCTTTGAGGATTCTTTCTGGTGCTGGTTGCAAAAATTTAGTCGCAACTTCCCGACGGGAAACTTTAGCAATGACCTTATTTCTGATATCAATTTGATTAGCTGCATTTAATCTTAACCCAGCAACTCGATAATAAACGATGTTAGGAGTTAAGTCTAAAAATGCTGATGCTTCTACAATTCTGACACCATATTTCAAATATAAATCTACAGCCCGGCGTTCAATACCTGGTTCGTTAGGACTGTGAATTAAATTGAAAGCGTAGGGTCCATTAGGTAATGCTTGTTGAATAGTATTAATCGCACTTTCTAACCGTTCTGGAAGTAAACCACCTGCACCAAAGGAACTTAAAATTTTCTCTTTTCCCAGAGCAATTACCATTTCTTCGGAAGCAATACCCCCAGCCATTGCTCCGGTCATATAGGCGTATTTTACACCATAAGCAGCGAGAAAACTAGGGTCGCCAAGTTGTTGTAATCGGAGGGGAGGGAGTGAGATTAAAAGTTCTGCTTGTCCAGATGAAACATTATCATTAGGTGCTAAATAGCCATCATTAGTAGCACCAATTTTCCCGGATATTTTAATAATATAGCAGGGTTTATCTGATGTTAATAGTTTATCTTTGATGGCACTTTTTTCAAAGCTAACACAATCTAATGAACCTTTCCAAATTTGGTTTTGATGATTACAGGTAAAAAAACCCAGTCCATTATCATGTTTATTTAGTACCGTCTCGATTGTTGTCACGGTAGTTATTCCTCAATTTATAAGCAAAGGATGTGAAATAAAGAATTTAACTCACGCAGAAGCACTATAGACACAGAAAAAGAGCGTGAATATTTCTACATCTCAGTGTAATTTTCAGGCTATTTCTGAATACAGTTCAGTTAAGCATTTTTTCTTTCCTCTGTGTCCTCTGTGCCTCTGTGGTTAGTTAAAAAAGAGCTTTACACTTAACACCAAGTGGATTATTTCTCTTCGTTGAGTAAGTTTTGAGCGCAAGCTAGTTGCAATTGAATGATTTCGCTCATTTGTTGACTAAAATCTTGTCTAGCTGCTAAGAAACTTGTGTGTGTTTTAGTTAATTTGGCAGTGTTGTTACTCAGGTTTTGATACTGAGCAATTTTTAAATCATTCATGCTAATTTTTCCACTAGATTCTTGATTTATGTTTTGCTTAATGATTTTTGTTGACTCAAAGAATTTTAGTTTCTTTGACAATTCCAAACCGTTCTCCATGATCGTTTTCATGGTATTTTTCTGTGGTTTGGGGTAAATTTCTGTGGGCGCTATTTTCTCCGATGTCTGTAGGGAATTGATGATTTTATACTCTTGATGAGTAGAAATTGTTTGCTTTTGGTTATTAGCAAATATTTGGCGATTTTCTGCATTCAAAATTGCAGAAGTCATGGAATTACCACCTAATGTAACTTTCCTCAGTGCAGCTTTTTTCTGTTGGGTGTTTTCTGAGGATAGGTTATACAAAGGAGCGAGATTCAAGTTTACTTGATGACTCAATAGTTTTGCTAATGCTTTAATTAGGGAACTATGGTCATCTGTACCCCGTCGGTTTAGGGATACGCTAAGATGTTCTTGATTACCCAGATTTTTATCTATCCAGCGTGAACAAATACCACCTGCACCGGCTTCAATAAAGATTTTTGCTCCGTCACCATAGACGCGATTAACTAAGCGGGGAAAGTCGAGTTGTTGACATAATCCTGTGGCAATATTGTGGGCAATTTGGTTGCTTTCAATTTCAATTGATTGATATTCAGCAGCGGAGTAAAACTTGATTCCGGGGATTTTTTGTGCTGGTAATGTGTATAAGGTTTCTAATTCTTGAGATTCTGATTGCATTGCTTGACAATGAATCACATGATCAAAAGGAGCAGGAAAGGAATTACAACCCAGGGTTTTAATTACTCGTTCACACGCGGCTGGTTCTCCAGCAATTAATACTTCTTCTGCTGTATTAATCTGTGTCAAATAAACGTGAGTTTCATTTTTTAAACATTCTCTAACTTGGGCTGAACTAGCCATGAGAACGTAGTTAGCCCATAACTTATTTTCTGGAACTATGTCAGTTTTTGGTAGTCCCCAATACTCACGGACAGCATTTTTAGGACCAGATAATCTGTCTCCAAATAAAGCTGATGAATTAAAGGTATGACTAACTTCATAAAAATTGCTCCATACTCCTTGAGCAACCATCATGCTAGTTTCACCTAAACTATATCCGAAGACATATTTAGGTTTAATGTTAAAATCCTCGGTGATAATTGTGGAGATTAATCTGGTAAAAAGCACTTCTGCTTCAAACATTGCTAAGGAATCATCCAGCAATTTCTTTTCTAGTGTTTCCAATTGTCGAGTTGATAATTTACTCAAACTTCTGGGAAATACCAACTTTTCCACATCTGCTGCTCGTTCGTCAAGACTTTTGATAATGACATCATCTAAGACTTTAGAAAATAAACGGAAAAGACTCCGACCAATTCCTAAATAAGTATTAACAGCAGCGGGATAAACAAAGGCAATTTCTCCATTTTTACCCAGGGGTTTGGGTGTGAAATAACTACCTATGGGAGTCTGCCAATCTTTGCCATTTGCAAAGGCATTAGTTACACCTTTTTTAGCTGAATTAATTTCTTTAATTAATTCTTTTTGGTTGCGTCCAGTTAGGGAAAGTGTATATTTGCTGTCAGAATTTTGTTGAAATTTAACAAAGGTTTGACTTGCAATATTTTTGAGAGAATCAGCATTTTCAATTGTTGCTTGCAAATGATCCAATGCTGCTAATAAGCTAGATTGATCATCTGCGGCAATGGGTAATAAATGCAAAGGTCTTGATTCTAAATATGTGCTGGTACGTTCTGGTTGTGCGGTTTCTTCTGATAAGATGATATGGGCAAAAGAACCGTCACAACCAATACTATTAATCGCGGAAATTCGAGATTTGACCTCTTTTTGCAAAAACCAAGGTCTCGATTCTGTGGCAACATAGAAAGGACTACCTTCCCATACTTGCGGTGTTTTCACACCAGACCAATTAGGAGTTCCGGGAATATATCTGTGATAAATACTCAGTGCAGTTTTAATTAAACTGGCAATTCCAGATGCAACGAAGGTATGACCAATATTAGCTTTAACGCTACCTATAGCGCAGTGTAAACCATCTCCTACTGAGGGATAAGCTTGGAGGATACCGTTAATTTCGGCTTCGTCTTCTGCGGGGATACCACTAGCGCAGACTTCCAAATAATTGACTTTTGTGGGTTCAATGCCGGCTTGTTGAAAAGCTTGTTGACATACTTGGCTAATGGTATGGCTATCTATAGCCATTGAGGAAGATTGACCAATGCTAATACCATCAATTACTGCATAGATACGTTGATTATTTGCTAACGCCGTATCATGACGTTTAAGAACAACTGCACCTGCACCTTCTCCCACATTCCAACCATTGGCTTTTTCGTCAAAACTTAAAGTATTGACTCCTGTATTAATTGTGCCAAATTGACTTCGCAATAAGACATTTTCTACCCCTCCTGCTAAGTCAACAGCACCCACAACTACAGCATCTACTTCATTAGTATCTAGCAGCATTTGCGCTAGTTCTAGGGCTTTAAAAGCGGCTGTTTCGACGGCACTAATGGTAAAAGATGGACCAGAGAAATTCCATAAAGAGGAAATCCGACTAGCCATAATATTGGTAACGTAACTCAGATATTCACTCAATTCAACTTGATTGTGAATACTATCTTGAACAATGCCTTCTAGTTGATTGATTTTTTCTGGTGATAAGGCAATTTCTGCCCCATTCAAACCATCTTTTATTTGCCAAGATGAATTCCATCTTTGTTGGAGTTGATGTACAGATAATTCTGTATCTGCGGCGATAATTACCGCTACATTACTATTAGGTGAAAGTTCGGCATCTTTGAGGGCGCGGTCAGCAACTCTTAATAATAAAAGTTGTTGAGAGTTGATTTTTTCAACTTCATTAGGAGGAATTTTGTAAGCTAAAGTATCAACTTCAAAATTATCAATATATGCTCCTTGGGGGACTTTTCCTGCTTCTAAACCATACTCGCGCAGTAAATTTTCTTGTTCATTAATACCATGCCATCTTGATTCTGGTAAGGCGACAAAATGCTGTTTTCCATCATAAATGCTGCTCTCAAAGGCATCTAATTCTTGACATTCACCAAAAAAGGCATCCATGCCCACAATTGCCATTTTTGCGGTCTTATGTTGCTGAATATTCATTTGCTTACTTCCCCTGTTCTAGAATGATATGAGAGTTTGTTCCACCAAAACCAAACGCACTTAAAGCTACTCTTTTAGTTTCTTGACTCGGCCATTCTGTAGGCGTTCTAACAATGTTTTTTGGAGAGACAACATTGTTTTCAGAACCTATGGGTTGAGTCACATGAATAGTTGGAGGAATAACCCCATGAGACATACTTAAAATTGTCTTGGTTATCCCCACCATGCCCGCAGCCACAAGTAAATGACCAACATTTGTTTTGGTTGAACCTACTAATGGTGCTGCTTTATATGGACTAAAAAAGCCTTCAATTGAGTTACATTCTGTGGTATCTCCCAATAGAGTGCCGGTAGCATGACACTCTAAATAATCAATAGTTTGGGGGTTAAGTTTAGCCTCTGAATAAGCTCTTTGATATGCCAGAGTTTGCCCTTGAGGATTAGGACTGAGAAGATGTTTACCTTTACCATCATTAGATAAACCATTGCCGCAAATTGTTGCCAGGATTTTGTCACCATCTCTCACAGCATCACTGTATCTTTTGAGCATTACCATGCCAATTCCTTCGGAGGTAATTAACCCGCGTGATGACTTATCGAGAGGACGACTAATGCCATTATCTGGATATCCTTGAATACCAGAAAATAACATTCTGACAAATAATGGATCTGCACAACTAATTGCACCAGCTAACATCAAATCTGCTTTGCCAGATTGTAAATAATGGGATGCTAATTTAATGGCGTAAAATGATGACGAACAAGCAGCATCTATACAGAAATGAGTTGCAGATAAAGAAAAGGCTTTGGAAACTATAGCAGCGGGTAAGCCGGAAACCATAGCATTGTATGGAGAGACTTTTTTGGAGGTTGATGAACCACCTAAACGAAAGTCTTTTTCCTGTAATAGTTCACCAATGGCAGGTTGAATATTTTGCTGATAAATAGGAGCAAATAGACTATTGGAAGCTTTGGTAGGAAATCCTAAAGTTCCTAAGACTACGCCACATTTTGCAAGTGCAGTTTGATTTCCCAGATAGCCACTTTGAATAATGGCTTGTTTGGCAGCGTACAATGACCATTTAAAGGTATTATCTAAGCTTTCAACAAATGCCGCAGGTAAGTTATACTCGTTGGCATCAAATTTAAAGTCGCGGATAAATCCACCTTTTTGAAAGTAGAATTTTTCCGGTTTACCTTTGGTTTCATCGTAGAATATAGCGGGATCTATTCCCAAATCCGCTACAGTTATAGATGATGTGGAATCTTTTTCTGCGGTGAGATTCTGCCAAAATTCTTCAGGATTATTAGCATCGGGAAATAGGCAAGATAACCCGATGATTGCTATTTTTTCCACTTTTGAAAATCCTCGTTGGGGCATAAGACGTGACTGAAAAGGATTTACGCTATTCCCCCAATCGGCAAGGATTAATAATATGAATTTGTTTCGCGCAAAGGCACAAAGGAGCAAAGGCGCAAAGAATTAGAGTTTCATATTATTTTACTTTTTATCTAACATTTTCATTGGCCAGATTACGGCTTTTGCTCCTAAGATTTTGGAGTAGATTTTTCCTTGACGATTATGGATAATGAAGTTGACTGTTGCACCTGTGTTGGTTTTGCCTATAATTTCACAGGAAACATAAAATGGGACGTTGAATGGTACTGCTAGATATTGTTCACAGTATGTTAATTGTCCTGGTAAACAAACTTCTTTATGGATATAATTTAACCATAACCATAATGTTTGGGTACTCAAGTCAATGATGTAAGGGTTGTGCCATTTTACGGGAAATTGTCCTTGTTCTTTGGCTGTAATTTCTTGCCAACAACATTCGGCTGTGAGTTTTTCTGGACTGATATTTAAAACTTTGGTAATTTTCTGGAAAGCTGGTCCATGAAATAGGGATAAATCACCATTTTGATAGAAGTCTTTGGCTGTATCAGTGACGATATTATCTTCTCTGAGATCCATTGCTTCATAAATGGGTGCTTCTGGCATATTTTTTACCAGTTTTATCAGAGAACTAAAGTGATAATGAGTTCTACCTTCGGGGGTTTTGCTCAATATTTTGGTCTGAAATTCGACAAAATCACCATCAACTTTGGCAACTTCTTGGATTTCTAGAATATGTTCTTTAGCCAAGGTAGAATTAAAGGTGATTCCTTTTAAAACTTTGAAGTCTTGGCAACTGAAATATGTGTAACCTGGATAAATTTCTTCACAGCCATTTACCATCCATGATTTAGCACAGGTTGCTGGTAAAACTGGTGAACCTGCAATTGTATGATCATGCAAAAATGGATTTTCTGCTAATGTCATTCTTCTGCGAATGCGATAGCTGCGAAGTTCTAAACCTAAAGGAGCAGGTGGTAGTTTCATGGGACTACCAATGACAACTTGTGGATGATCTTGATAGGCTGGATGTAGTTCATTAACTAACATTTGTGTCCCAACTTCTACGGGAATAATACTAATTCCTCTTTCTGCAAATGCTTTTTTTAATTGTGGTGTCACCATGCCACTATCCCAACCACCCCAGTTAATTGCCACTACATGACAATTAGGGTTATATTGTTTCATCAAATGGGCTGATTTACTGAGAATTTCATTAGCGATCGCATAATCACTTTGACCGATATTACCATAAAATCCCGTCACGGAAGAAAACAATACTAAATGTTGTAATTGCTGGGGATTAACACAAGATAGGAGATTTTCTAAACCCTGAACTTTAGCAGTGTAAACTTTCTCAAAATCATCTTCTGTCTTTTTTTCAATTAACTTATCTGCTAAGTTACCAGCACCGTGAATAATGCCGGTAATTTGCCCAACTTTATCAGAAATTTCTTGAAGTTTAGCTTGTAATTTTACAGTATCAGTGACATCAACACTAATATATTCAGCCTTTCCTCCTGTAGCTTCAATAGCTGCTAAAGTCTTCTTAATTTCCCGACTAGAATTAATCTGATTAAATATCTTTTGTACCATCATGGGTGTTGGTTTCTCACCTTGAGAAATCAAATTTTCCATAATGCGCTTTTTCAAAGCCGAATCATCTAAACAATTATGAGCATATTCTGGTTCTGTGGTAATTTCAGAACGACCTAAAAGAATAAACTTACAAGGTTGATGTTGAGCTAATTTAATAGTACATTGAGCAGTGATTCCCTTTGCGCCACCACTGACAACAAAGACAGAAGATGGGCTAACTTGAACAGTTGCAGTCATAACTATGATTTGTAGGATGTATTTGATTAATTCGTCTAAACTATGATTTATGTGATTTGTTTGATGGGGATGATTTATTGATTGATGAGAAAATAAACAAGAAATGAATCCAGTAAACTCAGCAAATAATTCAATCAAAAAAATCAAACTAATCAAACAAATCACAGTTTAGACATTACTCACTTTTTGCCACCAGCGTTACTCTTCCTTGATTACCATAACCAACTTCGCCAATATAGCGATTAGAATCGTGCAATTCAGCAACGATATATTCAGCAGATTCATGAGGATCTAAAGTGGGATTCAGGTCAATTGCTCGGAAGAATACCTGTGGCCATTCCCAGCGCAAACTCTTCGTTAAACCAAACAAACCAGCACCAATTGCACTAAAATTAGTTTGATGTCCTAAGCCAAATTCACCGTCAAGATGGGCTACTGTACAAAAACTGGTTCTTCCTGCTAAAGATGCGGCATTATTCAAAGTTGTTTTCAGATGTTTTGCCATTAAAAACACTTGTTTAATAATTGCCTTTTCTGCTTCTGGATAGGAAATATGTCCAGGTTTTTCCGGTGTAAATTGAGGATGTAGGTGAACAAATGCCCCAATCGGTCCGTGTTTAGTAGTTACACTTTGCAATAATAATTGCAGATGTTGTTCACTCATGTTTGCCAATGTGACGCGGGTAACACCTGCGGGTAATGGCAATTGCGATGCAACTAATGATTGGGGGAAACTCAAAACTACAACTTTCCAACCTTGTTCTATCAGTGCGTGGGCTAGTTTGGTGGTAGTTAAAGAACCATCATCAGTGATTAAACCAATGTGTCCTTGGGGTAACTGCGCTTCCAAAAAATCTGGTCTGGGTAAGGTTCTTAGCTTAACTGGACGACGGGGAAGATTGATGTCTACGATAGGAGGTGGGGTTAAATCAACCACCTCTGTGGTTTCCCCCCTGAACAAGGGAGGATTAAGGGGGGTTATCTGGTTAACATCAATGTGCGGCTTTTTTTTTTCACCTCCCACCAGTGATTGGAGGTAGTTAACGATTTGCCCGATTGTCCGTAAGTCGCCTAATTCTTCAATATTGGGTTTGGGTAAGTCAGGATACGCTTCCTGCATTGCTCCCAGTATTTCTACCCGTTTGATGGAATCTATGCCTAAATCGGCTTCCATGTCCATGTCCAGTTCCAGCATTTCCACTGGATAACCTGTTTTTTCACTGGTGATGTTTAACAGGGTTTGTCCTAAATCTTGGTACTGGGGATTGGGGACTGGGGACTGGGGAATGGAAATTGATTCTGGTATTACTTCCTCTATTACCTGGGTTTGCACTTGAGGAATGATGATTGGTTCTGGTGTAATTTCTGCTGTTACCTGTTGTTGTCCTTGCAGATATTCGACAACTTGACCAATGGTGCGTTTCTCTGCCAATTCTTCGAGGTTGGGTTTAGGTAAGTTGGGGTATAATTCTTGCAATCCTCCCAGAATTTCTACCCGTTTAATGGAGTCAATACCTAAGTCGGCTTCCATGTCCATATCGAGTTCTAGCATTTCGATAGGATAACCAGTTTTTTCGCTGGTGATACTTAATAGATTGTTAGCTAGATCATCAAGATTTAGGCTGCTAGTTGCAGGTTCTGGTATGAATGCAACTGGGGACTGGGGAATAATAATTAGTTCAGGTTCAATTACTGGTAATGCTTGAGGGGGAATTATGGTGACAGTAGGAGCTACAGGTGCTTCTTCTGGAGCAGCATATATATTTGCTGGTGCTGCTGCTTGGGTATCAGAAATGAGTTGAGAATATTCTTCTTGAATGAGTTGGAAAAAGTGTTTGGTATATTCTATCTGTTCCCGCAGATATTGTTCATGAATGCGGAGGGTTTCACCTTGTTGGGAATGAAACTGCATCATACTCCGCTCTAAGCTTTCCATGATCACTTGCTTAATTTGAGCAGCTTCAGCGGAAGATTTAGCATTGGCAAATAAGGTGTTTTGCTGCTGCATTAATTGAAAGAAGGTTTTCGCGTATTCTATCTGATTATTAAGATATGTGCCGTGAACTTCTAAATTCTCGCTTTGGTTGTGCTGGAACTGGCTCAAAAGTGTTCCTAAGCTGGTGAGAATTTGTTGGCAATTTATCAATTTATCTGGTGTTTGCATCTTCCCTTCGAGTTGCTGCGTGAACAATTCTGATCTGGGTTCTTTTTCAGGCTCTTTTATGATGGTTGCAGTAGTAGTCATCTGTGGCTGTAACTGGGTTTCAATGAGGGGTTGTTTTTTATGTCCGTTACCGTTGCCGTTATGTCCATTATTTGGGGGAATTTTGGCAATTACAGGGGTTTCTATTTCTAAATTTATAGACGGGTTTAGCAATGCTAAACCCCTACTGGAATCCTGAACTTCTGTTAGCGAAGCTCCTCCCGCGGAGGCACTCTTTAACTCCTGAATTTCGGAAATTTTATGTCCGTCCGCTAATGCTTCTGTAAAGGCATTTTTGGTTTTATCAGAAATGTAGTTAATGCCAGTTAATTTGACGCTGAGGGTCTTTTTGCTAGAAATAGGATGCAATACGGCAGGGAGTTTGTAGGGGTCAAGATTGCCCAAATTCATGCCGATAACTCGCAACTGAACTGCGGCTTCTCGCAAAGAGCGATCGCTGTTTTTGGAGGCACTGGGATTTAGAGATATGGTAAGATGGGGGCGATCGCCTAATGTATCTTTTACCAAGTTACTTAAAACCCGTTTTGGTCCAAATTCTACGAAGCAATAACCACCAGCCCCATAGATATTTTCAATCTCTTGTTTGAACAATACAGAACTAGCCAAATGGCTTTCTAAGTTCTTTTGAATTGCCGCTGCATTTTGGGGATAATGTTTACCAGTGACATTACTAAAAACCGGAATTTGGGGATTGTGGAAAGTTACCGATTTAGTAGCAATGGCAAAGGATTTTTGCGCGAATGCTATTAATGGAGTATGGAAAGCCGCAGACACAGGCAATAAAACTGCACTATATCCTAACTTTTCGCAAGCATCTTGAACTTTTTGAATTTCTAACTTTGGACCGGCTAAAACAATTTGGGTAGGAGAATTAAAGTTAGCAATACTTACTTTTGGAAACTGCTTCAGCACCGGTTCAATTTTGCTGATATCTTCCTTCACCGCTAACATACTACCAGCGTCATGATCTGGGTCTTTGGGTGCGGCCATTGCCTGTCCTCTAGCTTTCACCAGGAACAAATAATCAGCCTCACTCAATACTCCCGCAGCCCACAAAGCGGTTAATTCACCGAAACTATGTCCTGCGGTGAAATCTGCCTTAAACCCAGCTTGTTGCAAAATTCCATACAACCCAGCACTAAAAACCCCAATTGCCGGTTGGGCATATTCCGTTCTTTGCAAAGTTGCAACTTGGGCTTTTTTCTCAACTTCATCAAAAGTAGAATGAGGGAAAACAACTTCAGAAACTGGTTGTAAATTGCTTTGCTTGAACAGATGATCCATCTTGCCATACAACTGTCGCAAGCTGGGGAAATTCATCACCGCTTCTCTGCCCATTTCCAAGTATTGAGAACCTTGTCCAGAGAATAAAGCGACAACTTTTCCACCTAAATCCATTCCCGAAGAACGGTAATAAATACCTTGAGGATGTTCCCAAGAAATTGCATCAGGCTTACTTTTGAGTAAACCAAGACTAACTTGCAGTAACTTACAAGCTTCTTGTAAATTCTCAGATACAAAACCAATTCTTAGGGCAGTTGTAGGAATAGCTAAAGATTGACAATCTAACAATAATTGAGAATAGAATCTTTCGCCGTCGTTAGCTTGCAAATTATTTAAAGTTGCTTCTAACTTGCTAATTAATTCCGCGTGAGTAGCACCAAATAATAGCACTTCACCGGCTGCACCATGTAAACGATAAGAACTTTGTTGTTCTGGTTCGTATTCTTCCAAAACAACGTGATAATTTGTGCCACCAAAACCAAAGGCACTCACCCCCGCACGTCGGGGAGTTTCACCTTCTGCCTTGATCCAAGGTCTAGTTTGAGTATTGAGATAAAAGGAGGAATTTTCAATATCTAATTTGGGATTTGGTTCGGTAATATTGATGGTTGCTGGCAATACTTTATGATGCAATGCTAGGGCAGTTTTAATAAGGCTGGCTGCACCTGCGGCGGCTTTTGTATGTCCAATTTGTGATTTTACACTTCCCAAAGCAATATGTTGTTTTTGGGTGTCATGTTTACCAAAGAAATCTCTTAAAGAACTGAATTCTATGGGATCTCCTGCCATTGTTCCTGTACCGTGTGCTTCCATTAAACCCACAGTTGCCGGAGAAAATCCAGCATCATCATAAGCCCGTTCTAAGGCTTTAACTTGTCCTTCTTTTCTAGGGGCATAAATACTCTTATAACGCCCATCACTAGAAGTACCAATTCCCTTGATTACCGCATAGATTTTATCCCCATCTTTTTGGGCATCTTCTAAGCGTTTGAGGAGAATCATCCCAATCCCTTCACCTAACATCATCCCATCAGATTTAGCATCAAATGGTTTCACATTCTCGCTAGGAGTAACTGCTGGAGTTTTGCTAAATGAGATGTAAGCCATGATCGTGTTATCGGTGTCTACTCCACCGGTTAACATCATATTGCTACGATGTTCAACTAATTCACTAATGGCCATTTTTAATGCCCCAAAGGAACTAGCACAAGCCGCATCAACTACACAGTTTGTACCGCCAAAGTTGAGACGGTTAGCAATTCTGCCAGCCACCACATTTGCTAACATTCCAGGGAAAGCATTTTCATCCCATTTCACATAAGCAGATTTGATTTTATCAACAATCTTTTTAGTATCTTCGTCAGATACACCACTGCTTTTGAGAACTTTTTCCCAAACCGGATATTCCAATCTGGCAGTTAATGGCATTCCCAATTGTTTGCCCATAGCTACACCCAAAATCACGCCGATATTTTCGCGGCTAAATTCACGGGATTCGCTATAACCAGCATCTTCCATTGTTTCTTTAGCAACTACTAAACTTAATAGTTGAGAAACATCTGTAACTTCTAAAATGCTGGGAGGAATACCAAATTCCATAGGGTTAAAATCAACTTCAGGAATAAAACCACCACGTTTACAATAGGTTTTATCTTCTGCTGTTCTCGGATTAGGATCATAGTAATCTTCTACGCTCCAATGAGTAGAAGGAACATCAGTGATACAGTCAATTTTATTAACAATATTTTGCCAGTAATCCCTTAATGTTCTCGATTGAGGCATTAAGGAAGCCATACCAATAATAGCTATGGGAGTTGTGTGTAGTTTTCTATTAATTTCCTTAGTTGACATGGAATTTATCGAATTTTTTAGGTTTCCTGAATTCATTTTTCCTTCCTCTATAAACTTCAGCACAGCCTGTTCAAAACTATTAATTTGGGCTTCTAATTCCGTCAAAGAACTATTTATCGTGTCTATCTTTTGAAGGGGGGAAGACATAGGACATAGACTAATTTTGAGTACGGTAAATTGTGCAGTAAATTAAGCTATTAGCAGATAGAATAACTATCTACATTCACCCAATCACCGCAAGTAGGTTGGGTTAAGGAACGCAACCCAACATTTCATAATTTTGCTTGGGTGTTACTAACCTACATTTCCTTAACACCAAGCGAACTGGCAATAGAACATACTTAATCTGAAGGATATGTATGAATACAGAAACGGTTTTATCTCTTAATCATTGAATGTTTTACCTATGGAAGAATAATGTTCTGTATGTTGATATAGCAGTTGCCAGTTTTTAAAGTCCAGGATAACCTATTTTAGATGATTAGACTGATAAAAGCTGCCAAAATCGTTACAAAATAATCAGCACTCTGTGGCAAATTCTGTGAATAGTGAAAAAATACTTAAACAGCTTTTCAATAGTCTAGCAGTTTGTAACTTAGTGAGATGCAAAACCCCGGTTTATCAAAGAATAGGTTTTGTTTCTTTAGGCAATTCTGCTGTACAAAGCTGAGTGGATTTTAGTATTTCTTCTGTTTATAGAAATAAACTCAACAATTTATTTTTCATTCATAAATGTTGAATTAATAAAAAGACTAGCACAGCTTATGAAAATGGAATAGTTCATTTTTGCTAATTTTTGGAGGAAAATATTTGTTAATTGATCTCCTTTTAAATAAAACATAATTATCTGAGTATAATCTAGAACTGAATTTGTGAATAACATATCTTGGGTAATTACGGATTTAACATCAATCTTTTCCTGATAATTCAGGGATTTTATCTAAATTGTCTCATAAGTAACTAATCAATAAATATACAATAGAAATATTTGCACATAATTGGGTGTTTTTTGAGCAAACTATCATAATCAAGTCTTGGTTTTTGATGAATTTATAAGATAACTCACCTTTTCTAGACAATTGGTTATTTATAAACCAAACATTAATTTGTTGGATGTTGAACACTAACCTGTAAACATATCAATTGTGATGAAATATGGACAATTTGTATTTATTTACGAGAATTTGCTAAAAAAAATACAGATTTTTAGATTAATTTATGAGTAATTAAATATAGTATCTAGTCAAGGATTTTATTAATTAAAGCAACTAAATTTAGTTGACAATATCAAAGTTATTTGGGATAATTGCAGATAAGTTTATTCATTCCCCAAGTTATTAGCATCATCACCACTTGGGAATTGAAGATTTTTATTTCTCCCTAGAGCTATCGTATTTTAGGCTACTTAATTAAATGCCAATTCAAGATAAAACTGATAGCGTAGCGTGGCGTTCCTCATGGATGATTAGAAGTAAAAACACCGCTAATTTAGGTATTTATAACAGCTAAAAATGCTGACAACAATTCATACATAAATAATTAGACATATCTCTTTTATAAAAGTAACAGAGAATCCGTCTATAACCATTACGAGTATTTTCCGACATAACACCATTGGAATAAAAATATGGCAGTAAATAAAGAACGCCAATTATTCAACCTAACTGCGTTAAAGTGGAGAATAATTCTGGCAACTTCTCTAACTTTCTCTACGGGTTTAGTATCTTTATACATTTTTCATCAATTAAAGATAAATTCCCAGACTCAATCTTCTGCTATTGCTCCCATTATTAAATCTCAACCCATTCCCGTTAAAGTTGCCGTAACTGCTTTAGGAAGATTGCAACCACAAGATAAAATTACTTATTTATCTGCTCCTAATTCTATCAATGGTGTACGAGTAGAAAAACTGTTGGTCAAGGAAGGAGATGATGTTAAAAAAGGACAAGTATTAGCTTATCTAGAAAACTATGCTCGTTCTCAAGCAGCTATCCAACAGGCATTTGATAAATTGTTAATTGCCAGAACTAAACTTGCACAGGTACAAGCTGGAGCAAAAACTGGAGATATCAATGCTCAAAAAGCCACAATTACCAGGTTAAATTCTCAATTTAAAGGAGACATTGCGGCTCAAGCAGCAACAATTAACCGCATTCGGGCTGAAGTTGAAAATGCTCAAAAAGAGAGTAATCGCTATCGGCAATTATCAAAAGACGGTGCTGTTTCTGCTTCTGTTTTTGATAGTAAAAATTTAGTTCTCAAAACTACACAACAGCAGTTAAAAGAAGCTGAAGCTACTCTCAAACGGACACAAGATACTTTCCAAGATCAAATCAAAGAAGGAAAATCCAAACTTAATAGTATTAAAGAAGTTAGAACCGTAGATGTAGAGTTAGCAAAAAGTGAAATCAAAAGCGCGGAAACGGCAGTGCAACAAGCCAAAGCTGACCATGATTTAACTTACATTGCTGCTACTATAAATGGTACAGTTTTGCGAATTAATGCCAGAAATGGCGAAGTAATTGGTACTTCCGGTTTTGCAGAAATTGGCAATACATCAAAAATGCAAGTTCTAGCAGAAGTGTATCAAACTGATATTCAAAATGTTCGAGTTGGACAAAAAGCTATCATTACCAGCACCACATTTGCCGGCAAATTACAAGGAACTGTCCGAGAAGTTGGTTGGCAAGTTAATAAACAAGGCATCTTTAGTATTAATCCCAATTCTGATGCAGACCGCAGAGTAATTGAAGTCAAAATATCTATTGATAATCCCACCGATAGTCAAAAGATATCGAGATTAACTAACTTGCAAGTTGATGTTGCAATCCAGATTTAGTGATTGGTTATTAGTGATTAGTTATTGGTTATTGGTTATTTTCTACAACTGACAACTGACAACTGACAACTGACAACTGACAACTAACAACTAACAACTAACAATTAATATGAATTTCAAAATTCCTTTAGGATGGCTACAGCTTGTCCAACAGAAACTTCGTTTTGTGATAGCTGTAGCCGGAATTGGCTTTATTGTGCTGTTAATGTTTATCCAACTTGGTTTCCAAGATGCACTATATTCTAGCGCTACAGCACTACATCAACGATTGCATGGTGATTTGTTTTTAGTTAGTTCTCAATACAAATCTTTGACAGCAATTCAAAGTTTTTCTCGCACTCGATTATACCAAACTTTAGGGTTTGATGGTGTTGATTCAGTTAGTTCAATTTATTTGCAATTTGCAAAATTAAAAAATCCTGTCAGCGGAGAGAAATATTCAATTTATGTCATTGGTTTTGACCCAGGAAAATCTGTATTAGATATTGCCGAAGTTGAGCAAAATTTAGACAAAATAAAAATTCCTGATGTCATGCTATTTGATAGAGATGCCCGTCCAGAATTTGGACCCATAGCCGAATTATTTAATCAGGGAAATATTAAACAGCCAATTGAAATCTTTCCCTTTGATGCTATTAAGGGTTATCGAGTGAGAGTTGGTGGTTTATTTAGTTTAGGCCCTTCCTTTGGTGTGGATGGTAATTTAATTGTTAGCGACTCAACTTTTCTAAGAATAAATCCTAACAACCGTCCAGTTGAAAAAATAGATATGGGGTTGATTAAAGTCAAAGATGGTGCTGATATAAAACAGGTTTTAGCCAATTTAAAAGCCAATCTACCAAAGGATGTTCAAATATTTACTCGTCAAGAATTTATTGATTTTGAAAAACAATATTGGTCAGTAAGAACCCCCATTGGTTTTATTCTGAACTTGATGCTAATTATGGCTTCTGTTGTGGGTGTGGTAATTGTTTACCAAATTTTGTATAGCAATATCGCCACTCAATTTATTGCCTATGCCACTTTAAAAGCTATTGGTTATGCTAATGGATATTTATTAAATGTGGTTTTTCAACAAGCATTAATCTTAGCATTGTTAGGTTATATTCCTGGCTTTATTGTTTCGATTGGTTTATATGATTTTGCCATGAAAGTAACTAAATTACCGATCATGATGACAAGTAATAATGCCTCACTTGTTTTAGTATCTACAGTTCTAATTTGCATTACATCTGGAGCGTTAGCTATTAATAAACTCCGTTCTGCTGATCCGGCTGATAGTTTCTAGGAATTTGTTGCATTTCAATTTATCAAATTCTGCCAAATATTCTCTAGACTAAAACCAACTAAAGATAGAAGTTTAATGTTATTAACAACAGTAGAATTCTCTGGCAAGTACAACAGTTCATAGTTGCATTTAATCGCAATTCTTAAACTTAGATTGTATAACTTTCTCAACTGTATGGCTAACGCCACACGATCACAAAACACCTATCTATATCCCCATGAACTTCCAAAACAAAACTCTGCTGATTACTGGAATTGATGAATTTATTGGCTTACGTGCAGCCGAATTAGCCATAGCGCAAGGCATGAAAGTTAAAGGTATCCAAAGTTCTCAAGTTAAAGATCAAACAGCCCAAAAGTTAGGTGTAGAAATTTTCGTTGGTAATATCACTGACCCGGCAATTTGCTCAAAAGCTTGTCAGGGAGTAGATATAGTTTTACACAATGCTCAACTTGCCGAAGAAGCCGGGGATATTAAGCATTTTCGAGAAATAAATGTTAGCGGTACTATGAACATCGCTAAGGCTGCTAAACAAGCTGGTGTCAAAACATTTGTTCATCTTTCTACTGCTTTAGTATATGGGTTTGACTACCCTGAGAAAGTCACAGAATCAGGTACGCTTTCTGGTGAAAACAATGCTTATTGTCAAACAAAAATTGAAGCAGAAATTGAAGTTTTAAAACTTAATAATGCTCCAGAATTTGGAGTAATTGTTATTCGCGCTGGAGATGTTTATGGGCCAGGAAGTCTGCCTTGGATTGTGCGGCCAATTCAGATGATGCGGCAAAAATTATTTGCCTATGCTAATGAAGGCAAGGGTGTGATGAATCATCTATATGTAGATAACCTAATTGATGCCATCTTTTTAGCCATAGAAAAATCCGCTTATGGAGAGGTTTTCAACATTACCGACGGTAAAGAAACTTCCTGGAAGGAGTATTTTATTCATTTAGCATCATTGGAAAATTTACCAGCACCAATGTCTTTACCTAAAGAGGAAATGAAATTATTTTTGAAAGTGCGTCTTCAGGGGCAAAAACTATTTCGTAAAAAAGCTGATATTCTCCCAGAATCAGTTGATTTTATGAGTCGTCCTTATGCCTATTCTATTGCAAAGGCGCAAAATATTTTGAATTATCAAGCAAAAATTGATTTAGCAGAAGGAATGCGCCGCACCAATGAATGGTTGCAAAAAACTGACATTCAAAAACTGATGAAATAGATCAAATTCCCCACAAGTAAATTTTCACAAAAAGGAAGTATTAACTAATGTTAAAAATTGTGAATCTGTTGATTGCTACGTTACTAACTATCAGTTTTGCAGAAGCAGCCCAGGCTGAATCAACAACATCTTTAACTGTTGTTGTTAATGGCATTCGTAACAAAACTGGGGAAATTTGTATGAGAGTTTATAACTCTGAAAAAGGATTTCCCAATAATGCTAAAAGTGAAGTTAAAAGCGGTTGTACTCAAATTACAGGCAATTCCGTAAAGCAGGTATTTTCTGGATTAAAACCTGGTACTTATGCTGTAGCTGTAGTTGATGATCAAAATGGTGATCACAAACTCAATAAAGACTTTTTTGGCATTCCTCAAGAGGGTTTTGGGATTTCTAAAAATCCTCCTGTTTCTATCAGCACGGGAACACCTAAGTTCAATAATGCCAGTTTTAAAGTTGACAAGAATACTAGCATTAACATCTTTCTCAAATATTCTCTTGATCCCTAATTGAGAATTTGAATATTGGGTGGGGAAACCCCGCCCCTACTAACTTCTTTCTCCTTTCTCCTTTCTCCTTTCTCCTTTCTCCTGACTCCTGACTCCTGACTCCTTGATTCCTGACTCCTTTCTAAGACTATAGAAATAATGCCAGATTTTATGATATTTCTATCTAAGTCTTTGTTCGGTTGGCTGGTAATTCAAACTTGTTTAACGTTAGTATTTTTATGGTATTTACGTTCACACAAACCCAAGTCATTACCAGATGAACAGTTACCAAAAACGGCAGTAATCCTCTGTTTGCGGGGGGCTGATCCTTTTTTACCTAATTGTTTGCGATCGCTTTTACAGCAAAACTACCCAGAATATGATTTAAAGTTGATCATTGATAGTAAAGAAGATCCAGCTTTTAAAATCGCCACTGAAACAATTAATCAACTGGGTGCAACTAACATCGAAATTAGCACATTAAGAGCAGTTCGTCATAATTGTAGTCTTAAATGTAGTTCTCTAATACAAGCTGTTTCTGATTTGGATAATGCCTATCCAATTATAGCTTTTATAGATGCTGATACCGTAGCTCATCCTAATTGGTTACGAGAATTAGTTACCCCCCTCATTGATGATCAAGTTGGACTCACAACCGGAAATCGTTGGTATGTTCCCACAGGTAATTATTGGGGTTCATTAGTTCGCTATTCCGGTAACGTTTCCACCGTAGTGCAAATGTTTCTCTTTCAAATTCCCTGGGGTGGAACATTAGCAATCAAAACAGAAGTGTTAAACCGCATCAAACTTTTAGATAAGTGGGGAGAAGTATTAACAGATGATATGCTTCTCCATAAACTTATCAAGCAAGAAAAGTTGCAAATCAAATTTATTCCTTCTTTATTGATGCTAAATCGGGAAGAAAGTAGTCTACGTAACTTACTAGAATCATTAAAAAGGTTAATAATTGGTTCTAAACTTTATCATCCCCGGTGGTTAGCCATAATCAGTGAAGCATATTCTAGTATCATCGTCCCCAATGTAGTCATCATCGTGATTTTCCAGCTATTGCTGGAGGCTCAATGGGACGCTGCGGCTTTATTATTTTCCGTCTATATCTCCTACACCATTGGCTTAGTTTTACTAATGCTATTGATGGAATTTGGCATACATCAAGTGCTGCACAATCAAGGTGAAAAAATACCAAAATTGTCACCTTTAATCATCCTGAAAATGTTGATAGTTATTCCCCTAACACAATGGGTTTACGGGTTAACAATATTATCTTCTTTGTGGGTATCAACAATTACTTGGCGTGGACTGACTTATCGCATTAAAGGACGTGAAAATATTCGGTTAATTGAATACCGTCCTTACCAATGGCTAGATCAACCAATTGATCCAAAAGCTTCTCTTTAGGGAATGGGGGAAATTTTTAGATATTTTATTTTCGCTTCAATATCTAAAAATTCCCCAATTCAAGAATTACTGAAAACTAGAGTATCACCAATATCAGGTCATCATTATGCACAATAAACCTCTTCGTATCGCCTTATTTACAGGATTATACGCTCCATTCTTAATAGGAGTTTATGTTCAGGTGTAAAAATGTTTCTTTGTTTAAATACCCTCCTGGTCAAGACTAAAGAAGTTCCTACAGCTTCAACAGCTTCTCTTTCGGAAATGGGGGAAATTTTTAGATATTTTATTTTCGCTTCAATATCTAAAAGTCCACATTTCAAGAATCATTGGAAACTAGAGTATTAC
>NZ_JAQMTJ010000146.1:0-26125 GCF_028330815.1 Dolichospermum lemmermannii CS-548 | reverse complement strand
TTTTTAATGTATCAATAAACCCCTCTCCAAACCTCTCCCCGACGCGGGGAGAGGCTTTGAAACCCCCATTCCCTTGTAGGGAAGGGGGGAAGGGGGGTTAGGTTTCGGAGATTGTTGGTTTCATCTAATACTTTTCAAACAGCCTCTTAGCATACCATATTTAACAAGCAACTAAATCTTCAATAGCACTGGCTTGATTTGGTAATGCGGCTGTTAAAACCTCACTTCCTGATTGTGTAACTAATACATCATCTTCAATGCGAATTCCCCGCACATCTGAAAATTGTGCTAATCGTTCCCAATTGACTAAGTATTGATATTGAGAACGAGTTTTTGGATCATTTAAAATTGCAGGAACTTGATAAAATCCTGGTTCAATTGTCACTAACATTCCTGCACGCAAGGGACGATTTAACCGTAAATAACTTAAACCAAAACGACTACTTCGGCTTCTTCCTTGATCATAGCCAGCAATGTCTCCCAAATCTTCCATATCATGAACATCTAAACCTAAAAGATGCCCAATTCCGTGGGGAAAAAATAAAGCATGAAGATCCATTTTTACTAAATCTTCTGGTTTACCTCGTAAAATTCCTAAATCTACCAAACCTTGAGCAATTACAGTTGCTGCTAATAGATGAATATCTGCATATTCTACACCAGGAGCTATATTTTGAATACAAGCATCATGGGCGGCTAAAACAATATCATAAATGTCTCTTTGGGTAGATGAAAACTTCCCAGAAACAGGCCAAGTGCGGGTAATATCCGCCGCCCAACCCGTCGCGGTTTCCGCACCTACGTCAGCTAAAAGTAAATCCCCTGGTTGTAGAAAGTGGTAATAATGATTATTGTGTAAAACTTCACCATGTACTGTCACAATACTATTGTAAGCAGTGGTCATATTTTCACCCATAATTACTGCTTCCATTGTGGCACGGACTTCGGCTTCGAGTTTAGCTGAAGGTGTTGCCGCCATTCCTGCTTTGTGGGCTGTTACACTCACTGCCGCAGCTTTACGTAATTCCACTAATGCCGCTGCGTCGTTGGTAAGTCGGAGGGAAACAATGGCTTTTGCTAGTTCTAAATCAATTCCTGACAGTGGATTTTTTGGTAAAATCCGGCGATTTAAAAGTTGGGTTTGCTGTGTCCAAGTAGTTGCATCTTGTACTGGTAAAGTCGCCGCATTTTCTAAATAATTTCCTAATTCTGCCATTGTCTTGGCTTCATCCGCGCCTATTTTGGCAGCAATTTCTTCCCGGCTGGGGGTTTCTCCATGCCACAAGGCGCTACCGGGGTGGGGGTCATCTATAAATAGTTGTAGCTTGCCACTTTCTAGGCGAATGGCGGCGTTTTGCAGGGGAATTCCGGCGAAATAGAGAAAATGGCTATTGGCGCGGTGGGGGAAGGTGTTGGCGGGGAAGTTACGAGGACTGCTACCACCTGACCACAGAACGGCGGGAAAGTCTATAATTTCTGCGAGTTTTTGGCGACGGTGACGGAGGGTGGTTTGCATGGGAAATCTAGATTAAGGTTTCGCGCAAAGGCGCTAAGGAGCAAAGGCGCAAAGGAAGAAGGAGTTTAAGGGTGTCAATTATCTATATTTTTCTTTTCTGCTATTCTCAATTTAGCAGAACGGGAACGGGGGTTTTGTTTTATTTCTTCTTCTGTGGCAATTATGGGTTTTTTTGTCAATATCCTCAATAATGGGGAATTTCTCAAGCCATGTTTAACTGGTCTGTCTTCTAAGCTGTGAAAGCTGATTATTGCGATTCTTCCTTCAGGAATAAGGGCGTTTGGGGCTTTTTCTATGAGGGTTTCTAGGACTTTTAATTCGTCGTTGACAGCAATTCGTAAGGCTTGAAAAACACGAGTTGCGGGGTGAATTCTCCCATGTCGATATTTAGGGGAGACGGAGTATGCGATCGCATTTGCTAATTCTGTAGTAGTATTAAATGGTCGTTTTTCAACTATTCTTCTGGCTATTCTTCTGGAAAGTCTCTCTTCACCATATTTAAAGAAAATATCCGCTAATTCTTTTTCGTCCCATTCATTTATAATATCTCCAGCGGTGAGGGATTGTTGTTGGTTCATTCGCATATCTAAATTTGCGGTATTTCTAAAACTAAAACCTCGTTCTGGATTATCTAAATGATAGGAACTTACTCCTAAATCGGCTAAAATTCCATCATAACTATTTTCGATAAATTGGTAATTGGCAAAGTTGCTATGAATAAAATTAACTCTATCCCCAAACTCTGATAAATTCTCTTTTGCGGCTTTTAAAGCATCCTCATCTTGGTCAACACAAGTTACTTTTACATCTTCAGCAGTTTCTAATATTAAGCGACTGTGACCACCACCACCAACGGTTAAATCTAAATAATTTCCACCAGGTTGGATATTTAAACCTGTAATCACTTCTTGACTGAGAACGGGAATATGGGAAAATGTAACTTCTTCTAAATCTAGGGGTGTTTGTAAATCTGGTTGCATTATAAAATTATGGCTAATAGAAATTAAACATGGTTTATTCTTTTTCCCATCGATCATCAATAGGTGGATGCCAGCCTGCTGTTAACCAAAGTTGACGAGAATTTATAATAAACCCATCATCATAATTTTGATCATTAAAATCAAAACGACTACAAGTTGCACGACCTATAGAAGTTCTTCCAATAATATTTAACCCATTTTTTTTCCATATAAAATGCTCTGACCAATTTTGATTTCTAGGATTAAATAACGGAACTTCTGTTTGTGTTTCTGGATCAATCCCATTTCTAAAATTATACCGCCTTTGATTACAACGATGACAAGCTAAAGCTAAATTATTGAGATCATCTGATCCTCCTAAAGATTGGGGAATAATATGATCAATGGTAAATGGTGTTGCATTTGAGCGTTCTGGTGAATGACAATATTCACACAAATATTTTGCCCTTTTAGAGGATGTTTTAAAAGTTTTTAATGTGTAAACAGACCCCTCTCCAAACCTCTCCCCTGGTAGGGAAGAGGCTTTAAAACCCCCATTCCCTTGTAGGGAAGGGGGGGAGGGGGGTTAGGTTTTTGGAGATTATGGGTTTCATATAATACTTTTCAAACAACCTCTTACGGACATTTAAACGAACAGAATTATTAATAACCACAATTAAGAAGCGAGTTTAGCGTTGATAAAACTGAAAATTTTTTCTAATTCCAACAAACCAGATAATTCTGCTTGTTCATCTGGATTAAGTAAATTTTCTTTATTTTTTTCTAATAGTTCCTCTAAACGAATCTGTAACTCTTCAGTAAAGGAAAAAGGACGAAATTGATCTGAAAGATTCAGGTTTATTCCATTTGGTAGCCAAGATGAGGGTTGTTTCATTAATTCTTTCATGGATATCTCCTTAATTGACAATTTTGGTTAACTAAGTTTAGATAATACTTTTGGTTTATTAAAATGTAACTGCTTTTTGCTTTTCAATGACAGGATTAAAATCAATTTCTTTCCAATCTTTAAATAATTCAGCAATTTGTTCAGGTGTTGTAAAATTATCTGTGAAATATTCAAATTTGCCAAAATTAAGATTGAGAAAAAAACTCAAAAAACTACAATGATCTTTTGCACCAAAACCAAGTGGACAATCAACACGCCAATTATCTATACTTGTTCCATATTCATGAATAATATCACAGATTTTTTCAATTTTACTAGAATATTTATGACATAATTCTAATAATTCAAAAGCATTTTTACCGATTTCACAAAATAACTCTATTGCTTGATAGGTTAAATTGGTAGGACGATATTTAAAATCAACTAATGATTGACAAATATCTAAGGCTTTTAAAAACTTTTGTTTAGATGTTCTGTTCATTTTTGCTTATCTCCTTTAGTTATAATTATAGACCAAGGGTATTCATTTTGAGCTATTTTATGAGCATCTAATTGATTTAAACCTTGATTAATTACCAAGTCAGATTCCAAAATTTCGTGCTTTAGTAAAACCTCATCACTATCAATTTCTTCTCCTAGTGTCATTCTTTCCCAACTTTGAGCCATACGTAAATCAGGGATAAATTGATTTTGTAATACTCCCTTACCAAAAGCATACTGTTTAGCTCTTTCAATATCCTCAAAATTTAATTGATACCGATTGGCTATTTTGAGAATATCATCTTCTGATTCTATAATTTTATCATAAGCTTTCATAGCCTCTTTGAGATATTTTTTCTCAAGTTTATTCAAATGTGACCATCTATCTGTAAGATAAATTTCATCATTAGGTTGATTGGGGTTAGATGCTGGAATATTAGACAATTTATTAAGGAATCGTTAGTTGAATTGACAAAATACTTCTATGAGTAATTTTTTAGCCATAGATATTAATTAGGGTAATTATAAATTAAATCTATGTTGCTACGAGGATAAAATCAGCAAAATCACCAAGACCTTGATACAATTTTAGTCTAGTCATCCAAACCGCGAAGATTTCTCCCCATTCCCACACCCCCCAGGTACATGAAAAAAAATCCAGATTCTCAATCCCTGATATATCAAGCTTCCCTATAATAATTGAAGTAGCGGCACAAAATAAAACATCAAGTCCAAAACCGACTCTGCTATTCTCTCTCCAACGTCACCCTGTAGAGATAATCTAGAAATTATCCCTATAAGCTAAATTTTGGCAGACAATAACAATCGCAGCAGGTTAATCTTAGCGGGTCAATTTACAACATCCACAACGGGAGAACAGCAAATCTATGAGTAGAATAGAAACCCGCACCGAACCAATGGTGCTAAATATGGGACCTCACCACCCATCAATGCACGGGGTTTTGCGACTAATTATGACCTTAGACGGTGAAGATGTCGTTGACTGTGAACCAGTCATAGGCTACCTACACCGGGGAATGGAGAAAATTGCCGAAAACCGTTCGACAATCATGTACGTCCCCTACGTCAGCCGTTGGGACTACGCTGCGGGGATGTTTAATGAGGCGGTGACAGTCAACGCACCAGAAAAATTAGCAGGTATCACCGTACCCAAACGCGCCAGCTATATCCGCGTGATTATGCTGGAACTAAACCGCATTGCTAACCACCTATTATGGTTTGGTCCGTTCCTTGCTGACGTGGGCGCACAAACACCCTTTTTCTACCAATTCCGGGAACGGGAAATGATTTATGATCTGTGGGAAGCCGCCACTGGCTACCGCATGGTAAATCACAACTACTTCCGCGTGGGTGGTGTTGCTGCTGATTTACCCTATGGTTGGGTAGATAAGTGTTTAGATTTCTGCGACTATTTTATCCCTAAAGTTGATGAATATGAACGTTTAGTTACCAATAACCCGATTTTCCGCCGCCGCATTGAGGGTTTGGGAACTATTACCCGTGAAGAAGCGATTAACTGGGGACTTTCTGGACCAATGTTACGCGCTTCTGGGGTGAAATGGGATTTACGGAAAGTTGACCACTACGAATGTTACGATGATTTCGATTGGGATGTTCAGTGGGAAACCGTTGGTGATTGTCTTGCTCGTTACATGGTACGGATGCGAGAAATGCGCGAATCTGTAAAAATCATTCGTCAAGCCATTGCTGGCTTACCCGGTGGTCCCTACGAAAACCTGGAAGCAAAACGGATAATGGCTGGGAAAAAATCTGAATGGGATGCTTTTGATTATCAGTTTGTTGCTAAAAAAGTTTCTCCTACTTTCAAAGTTCCCCAAGGTGAAATTTACTCCCGCGTTGAAAGTGGAAAAGGAGAATTGGGAATTTATTTAGTAGGTGATAATAATGTTTTCCCTTGGCGCTGGAAAATCCGCGCCGCAGATTTCAACAATTTGCAAATTCTTCCTCATTTACTGCGGGGAATGAAGGTTGCGGATATCGTTGTTATTCTTGGTAGTATTGACGTAATTATGGGTTCTGTTGATAGATAATCAATCTTGATACTCCAGGAATTAAATGTGTATCTTCTGGAATCCTTGTAGAGATGTTCCATGGAACGTCTCTACATTATTGACCACCTAATGTCTAATTGTTTTTAATTTTTAATTTTTAATTTTTAATTGTTGAAGGTTGAATCTGATTTTGGAATAAAGGACGGACAATTAAATATCCAGCCGCAAAACCAGTTAGCATAATGAATATAATAGTAATTACTAGCCATAACCCATTTAATCCTTTTGTCTGAGACTGAGGATTAGGAGAATAACGGACTTTCTTTTCTTCTATCAATACTTTTTCTGATACTGGAAAATTAACATCTTTTGTTGGTGTAACAGACTCCTGACGACCGTTTTGGGGAGGTGTAGCTTTTATTACTGCTTTTCGACGAGGGGTAGTAGGCTGTTGTCGTGGAGGTGCTGTTGTCACGGTTGGCTTATTTGTATATCTCACCTCCTGATGATTACGGGGTGTAGGTTGAGGTAGATATTCTTCCTCGTTATGAGGACGCGGTGGTGCGGGAGGGCTGGGTGCTGAAGTCTCAACTAATTTTTTTAGTTCTAAGCAAGATTCAATAACTTTAGTTATTTCTTGACGCAGTTGTTGATTTTCCTGGGATAATTTTTGATTATGACTGGTAACTACATTTAGTTTAGATTGTACTGCTTGTAACTCCGCTGTCAATTCTCGGTAAACCCAAAGGGGAACAGAGGGAGGGTAGTTGTTAGGTGGTTGACTATAATTAGATCCTGTAGTTGTTTCCATGGATATTTTAGTATCAAAATACAGTAGTTAGAGTAAGGATAATCAGGAGCAGAATATAGTTATTGATGAAATTATGCCCAAAAATAAGGGAAAAATGCCCGTAACTATTTTTCTGCGTATTTCTGGGATTAAATAATTAAATCTATCAGTATAGTAACTAATTATATGTGATTAATACAACTTTTTAAAAAATTGGTTTATTTGATCAATAATGGGAAAAAGTGGCCTACTGGTCCTTGTCCTTTGCCAATATCTAGAGAATAGGTAAGAGCATTTGTAACATATTCTTTTGCGGCTTGTACTGCTGTCCAGAGGTCTTTACCTAAAGCTAGGTTAGCAGCAATGGCCGCTGATAAAGTACAACCTGTGCCATGAGTATTTTTTGTCTCTACCTGTTTCGTTCTCAAAATCTGCAATTTTTCTCCATTAAACCAAACATCAACACCCCGCAAATTTCCAGACATTCCTCCACCCTTGACTAAAACAGCCTTTACTCCCAATTCCCTATGCATAATTGCCGCTGCTGCTTGCATATCTACTAAAGAAGTAATTTCTAACCCGCTTAAAATCTGCGCTTCATAGCGATTTGGAGTAATAATAGATGCTAAGGGAATCAGAGTATTCCGTAAAGTTTGCACGGCATCATCATCAATTAATTGCGCTCCTGTGCGTGATACCATCACAGGATCAACTACTAAATTATTAATTTTATAAGCTGCTATTTGCTGGGCTACAGCCAAGATAATTTCTTGGTTAAGTAACATTCCCGTTTTTGCAGATTGTACGCCAATGTCTTCTAAAACCGCCTGAATTTGGGCGACAACAGCTTCGGATGCGATCGCATCAACCCTGCTGACTCCTACAGTATTTTGGGCTGTAATGCAGGTAATAGCACTTGTTCCGTGGACGCAGTGAAAAGCAAAAGTCCGTAAATCGGTTTGAATTCCCGCACCCCCACCACTATCAGAACCGGCAATTGTTAAAGCAACAGGGACGAAAGTTTTGTTTGTTGTCATGATAGAGTTTCAATATTAAAAATAAATATATCAATTTATTTTCACCTGACTAGCTGCTTTTGTAGCCTTTTCTCTAGCTTCGGAAATATCCCCACCTTTTGCTAAAGCTACACCCATACGACGATAAGGATGAGCCGTAGGTTTACCAAATAACTTAATATCTACATCTTTTTCGGCTAAAGCTTCAGCTACACCAGTAAAAGTAATAGAATCAGACTTTTCGGAAGCTAAAATTACCGCACTTGCTGAAAATCCTAACTGTTCAATATGGGGAATTGGTAAACCTAAAATGGCTCGGAGATGTAATTCAAATTCATTCAAATTCTGAGAAATTAATGTCACCATTCCTGTATCATGAGGTCGAGGAGACAGTTCCGAAAAAATCACCTCATCTTTAGTAATGAAAAACTCAACACCAAAAATTCCCGCACCACCTAAAGCATCAGTAACTTTTTTGGCAATTTCTTGAGATGCTAAAATTTTATCTTCAGAAATAGCTGCGGGTTGCCAAGATTCTTGATAATCTCCTCTTTCTTGACGGTGGCCAATGGGATCACAAAAAATCGTGGGTGCGTTCCATTGTTTAATTGTCAGTAAAGTAATTTCAATTTCAAAATTAATGAATTCTTCAACAATTACCTTTTGGCTATCACCACGAGAATTAGAAATAGCATAATTCCAAGCTTTTGCGACTTCGCTGCTGTCATTAACTACAGATTGACCTTTTCCAGAAGATGACATCACAGGTTTTACAACATTAGGAAAACCAATTTCTTCGGAAATGATAATTAATTCTTCTAAAGTAACTGCATAACCATATTTAGCAGTTCTAATTCCTAATTCTTGATGTGCTAATTCTCTAATTCTGTCGCGGTTCATCGTGTAGTTAGTCGCCGCTGCTGTGGGAATAACTGTAATTCCTCTTTGCTCAAATTCTTGTAATTTTTCAGTTCTAATTGCTTCAATTTCAGGAATAATAAAATCGGGCTGATGTTTATTTACGACTGCTTCTAAATCATCAGCACTCAGCATAGAGATAACTTCTGCACAATCAGCCACCTGCATCGCCGGAGCATCGGCATATCTGTCCACAGCAATGATATAATTGCCTAAACGTTGAGCAGCAATTACAAATTCTTTTCCTAGTTCACCTGAACCAAGCAGCATTAATTTTTGGGGTAGTTTTAGTGCCTTAATCATGAATTAGATAATTTTTTATAGGTAGATGGGGTATATTCTACATTATTTTGCCTGTATTTTGATAAACAACTGTTCCTAAAGCAACTCCTTCCCCTCCTGCTCATACTCCTGAACTATTAACTACACTTAACTAAAATAATGACCGAAAATATTGATAACTCCACCCATTTAACACAAAAATGGTTAGCCGAAATTCAGTCTCTGACACAACAGATGACGAAATTTCAGCGTGAACGAGATGAAGCTTGGGAAAGTTCGCAAAAATGGCGACAACTTTATAATACCGAAGCAGAGCAACGACGTGCAGATACGAAAATGCACCAGGAAGCCATAGCATCTGTAAAAGCTGAAGAACAAAAATTTTTAGGTGTCAATACTGAAATAGGTACTGACAGCACCACAGCTATTCAGCAACAAATTGCCCAATTTAATTCTATAGAAGAGTTACAAACTCAATTATTAGAAGTTATTCAAGAACGTGATTGTTTATTACAAGCTTTGAAACTAGAGCAAGAAAATCACGCTCAAACCCGCAAAGGTCTGACCACAGCCTTAGGGGATGCTATTGATAGTCTGGCACGTTCCAGGGCAGATAGGAAGGATGCAGAGGTTTGATGAAAGTTTTTCCAGAAACCATAGGATTTAGATAAAGGGAAAGCTGACGGACTTGAAAAGATAACTCTACAATTGGAGTGAGAAGGGGGAGTGATTAACAATAGCAGTTTATATACAAATCAAAGCATCTATTTAAGATATAACCTTTATAAACAGGCTAATTATCTTACTACTATTTCCATTCTGAATCCAGTAGGTTTTATATATGAATAACCAACAAAGAACTAACGGTATTTCTGCCGGTGCGGTAGCAGCTATTTCCGCAGCCGTAATAGCAGTAAGCGGTGGTGTGGCTTGGTTTTCTGGACAGACTCCAGATACTCCCACACCTACCAATTCTTCACAAACTATTAAGCAGCCAGTCAAGCAATCAACAACCCAACAAGGTAATGAACAGACTGCTAGTATATATTGGCTCAGATCCCAGGAAAATCGGCTGGATTTAGTTCCCCAACCTGTTAAAGTTGCAGCTACCCAACCCAACCAAGTTTTAGAGGCAGCATTTAAAACCTTATTAGCAGGTCCAGGTGAAGGCACAGATTCTACTACTATTCCCCAGGGGACTCAACTATTGGGACTAAAAGCCGAAAACAATGATATTCATGTGAATTTATCCGCAAACTTTACCACTGGCGGAGGTAGCACTTCCATGATGGGGCGTGTGGGACAAGTTGTATATACTGCTACTAGTTTAAACCCTAAAGCCAAAGTATATATTCAAGTCAATGGGAAACCCTTAGAGGTTTTAGGGGGTGAAGGTGTGGAATTACAACAACCACTCACCCGCGAAAGTTTTCAGAAAAATTATCCGCTTTAGTCAGTTGTTAGTAGGGGCGAAGCATTTGGAAGATAAATTATCGGTCATTGCCAAAAATAGTTCTCCAAATGCTTCGCCCGTACAGTTGTCTTAATCAGGGTTAATTCTCATTAAAGGCTGACCATATTCTACGGGTTCGCCATTTTGAACTAAAATTTCCATTACCTGTCCAGAGACTTCGGCTTCAATTTCGTTCATCAACTTCATTGCTTCAATTATACAGACACTTTGACCAGCTTTAACGCGATCGCCTACTTCCACGAACGCTGCTTCTCCTGGGGCTGGGGAGCGGTAAAATGTCCCTACCATTGGTGATGGGACTTCAACCAATTTTTGATTAATTGGTGAAGAAGAATGAGGAGGTTGTGCTAATGAATTATCAACAACTTTATTGATTACACCCCCCTCAGAGATTGAACTTGGTAACGCTGTAGATAGCAACTGGGTTACACTGGCACTCCCTACAGCACTAACCGTTCCTTGGGCATTATTGCTAAAACTGACAGCTTTTCGGACTGTTAGCTCAAATTCATTATTTTTGAGAGTAACTTCCGCAATATCTGTTTGGGCAATAGTTACTAATAGCTGACGGATTTCATTAAAGTCTAATGTCACAATTATTTTACCTCCACCTAACTGTTAAATTAAAATTCTAATTAAGGCAGGGATTTAATCCCTCTATAAAAAAGGGATTGAAATCATTAGCACCAACTTGAGATTTTGGACTTCGCTCAGTTGAACGATTTTATGCCTGACTATTCCCAGTTGGTATCAAAAAAATAGGAAAATTATTCCCTGCCTAAATACTTATCTTCCCTAGTATCAATTTTTATGCGTTCCCCTTGGGCAATAAACAAAGGAACCATGATAGTTGCACCAGTTTCGAGAATTGCGGGTTTAGTACCACCTGTGGCAGTATCACCTTTAACACCAGGATCTGTTTGCACAATTTCCAAAACTACAGAATTAGGTAGTTCTACTTCTAGAACTTGTTCGCCCCAGCGAATCACGTTAACTTCCATACCTTCCTTTAGGTACTTGACGCGATCGCCAATTTGTGCTGAAGTTAATCTACCTTCCTCATAAGTTTCCATATCCATAAAGATAAACTCATCGCCTTCTTTATAGGTATGTTGCATCGTCACTTTTTCCAAAGTCGCTTGAGGAACGCTTTCCCCAGCCCGAAAAGTTTTTTCTAACTGTTTCCCAGTTTGAACACTTTTTAATGTTGTCCGTACGAAGGCAGAACCCTTGCCTGGCTTAACGTGAAGAAAATCTATCACGCGCCAAACCGAACCATCTAATACAATTGAAACACCAGGTCGAAAGTCGTTACTAGAGATCATGAAACTTTCAAATTTTGCAAGACAATCGGCATTTATTGTACCCTTCCCGCGCCATAAGTTGTTAGTTGTTAATTGTCAGTGGTCAGTTGTCAGGAAAGAAGCAACAGGTAATAGGCAAAATTAATATTTCTTCCCCTACTTCCCCTACTTCCCACTTCCCCTGCCTCTCTGCCCCCCAGTCCCGCAATATGGGAAGATAATCAATGAATTACTTCCAGTCAACACTTTGATGCTGAAGAAAGGGAAATTTCATGTTGAACTTATTTAAGTCCTGGGTGAAGAACAGCCTAAAGGTAATATTGCTATTAACAATATTTTTAGGCACAGGTACGGCTGGGTGGACTCCCACTAGTAACGCTGGACTACCAGCGGGAAACGCAATTACCGACGGGAAGGCTCTGTTACGCTATGCACTGCCGATAGATAATCAACCTGTACGTAAACTACAAGCTAGTTTAGAAGACATTTCTAACCAACTGCGGGCAAATAAACGATGGGGTGCAGTTAATAATGACCTCAAACAGGCATTGCGGATACTCGATAAACCTTCCCAAATATTAGCAAGCGTTCCGGAAGAACGCCAACCTCAAGCCCAAGCTTGGATGACTGAATTGAAATCTGGCATCATAGAACTGCAAGAACTTGTTAAAACTAAACAAAAAGAACCCATTCTTGATGGCAGAGCTAAATTACTGAATCTTGTTAGTTTGTTAGAAGAATCAATGGTGACGAAATTCCCCTTTGAAGTTCCGGCTGAATACAGTAACTTACCCCAACTCAAGGGACGAGCTAGGATTGCTTTTAAAACCAATAAAGGCGATCTTACTGTAGTTGTAGATGGCTATAGCGCCCCTGTGACTGCTGGTAACTTTGTTGATTTGGTCCAACGAGGTTTTTATAATGGTTTAGAATTCACCCGTTCGGAAGAATCTTACTTTCTCCAAACTGGAGATCCTGTAGGTAAGGAAGCCGGTTTTATTGATCCTCAAACTGGCAAATACCGGGCTGTTCCCTTAGAAATTTTAGTCGCAGGTGAAAAAGAACCAACCTATGGCACTACTCTCGAAGAAGCTGGGCGTTATTTAGATATGCCGGTTTTACCTTTTTCTTCTTTTGGTGCTTTAGTGATGGCCCGGCCAGAAAATGAAGCTAATGGTGGTTCTTCCCAGATTTTCTTCTTTTTGTTTGAACCAGAACTTACTCCAGCGGGACGTAATCTTTTAGATGGTCGTTATGCTGTTTTTGGTTATCTGACTGAAGGTAGAGAGATCTTAGATAAACTTAAAGCTGGTGACAAAATTGAATCAGCAACCGTTGTTCAAGGCATAGAAAATTTACTTCAGCCTCAAGCAACCTAATCAGAAATTAAAATCGAAATGTAGGGACGTTTAATCAAACGTCTCTATTTTCCCAAAAAAAACGGAGAGGGGGAGATTCGAACTCCCGGAAGCTTTCACTTCACCTGATTTCAAGTCAGGCGCAATCGACCACTCTGCCACCTCTCCAAATTATTTGCCAGGATTGTGGAATACAAAAACTGACAAATAACATTATAACCTATAATTACAAAATTTGCACTACTGAAACTGAAGAATCATAAAAAACTTCTTCAGCAGCAATTTGGAAGTCTTTACCCACCCAAACCAGAGCAGCTTTTGTTACTACACCCCCCTCCAAAGAAACTAGAGAAAAATTCCGTAATTTCACACCATCTTGCTGAATAATCCGGGGGACGGTGGCAGCATTTAAGTAAATAGTTCCTTCTGGACTTCTAAATACAGCCTTCCTTTGCAGCTTTTTAGTATGGCGCAAAGTTCGGTGCATATGACCAAAAGCGACTAAAGAAACAGTTTTCTTCAGGTTGAGACTTTGAGAAATTGCTTCCGCTAAATCAGGATCACCAAAATCACCGCCAATGGGATGCCAATCTTTGCCACAAGGGTCCTCAGCGCGATCGCCTAAACCACTCGGTCCATTGTGTCCTAGAAAAATAATATGATCACAAGTAACACTTTTTACTACTTTGACGATTTTATCTGCGGACTCCTCCAAACTAGAGACACCATACCGTTCTTGACACATTTGGGCAAATCTCCATTCCGGTCCTCCCCAGGTAAAAGGACGACCACCCACCACAGTTAAATTCCAAGCCGGAAAATCCAACTTACCATAACCAACTTGGGCAGATCCCAATAAATCTAATTGTTCCTGTACCCAGTCTTCCTTGGTGCGGTCATAAGGACATTTTTTGCGTCCCCATTCAGTGGCCGAGTACCAGGCATCGTGATTGCCCATTACCGCTGCTTTGGGAAGATCCAGGGAAGCGATCGCTTTTACCACTTCCACCGACTCATTCCCGAAATCTCCGACAAACAGCACTAAGTCCACACCCAGGTGCTTGAGTGCTATGCCGTCTTCCACTTCCCATTGGTCGTGAACATCGCCAATTACAGCAATTTTGATAGGTTTTGATGGAGTTTTCTGACTGGTCATGCCACTTTAAAAAGCCGTATATCTCCAGGATTTGACACTTTCATGGCTAAAGCCACTGAGATTTTGCGGACAGATTTAGATGAAGGGTTTAGCCCAATCCAATCTCGCTGCGACCGCCAAACGCCGCCTAGACGCTCAAAACAACTGCCAATCAAGGTGTCGAAATTGCGCTTACTTTTATTGTTTTCAGTGTTTTCAGAATCCATGACTAAGCCAAGACTCGGTACGCTCCACACCCTGCCATTACTCGCTCTTTCTTGTCAATACTGCCGTTAGGACTTGAACCTAACCGTTGTTTCATAGGAGCCGGGATTTCTCCGTACTAGGATGCTTAAACACATAGATGTTTTTTGTTCTTACTCACAATTTGATTCTAACATACCACAGGGATTAAAATCCCTCGTGTCGCTTATATCTCAGGGAGCCAAGCCGCGCTCGTTTTACGCTTACCGGATGCTCTTATAAAAAACCAATACGATTAAAATCGCCGGAGTCGCTTGCCTCTCAGAGCTAAAGCCGCGCTCGTTTGCCACTTACCGCGAGGTTTTATGAAACTCTACCGGATTTGGACATAAATTGCTAGGATCAATCCCTCACTATTTTTGGTAAAAACTACTATAATTAAATTCACAAGGTAATAATTTGTAATTAAAAGCAGTTTTTAATTGTGTTTACAACTACACTTACTCAACCAAAATCAGGGACTCTCCCATTAGATTTATTTGCTGCTATTGCGGATCTGAAAACAGAACTCAACGCCGTGATCTTAGCCCACTACTATCAAGATCCCGATATTCAAGATATTGCCGACTTTATCGGTGATTCCTTACAATTAGCTAGAGCAGCAGCCAATACGAAAGCAGATGTAATTGTCTTTGCTGGTGTTCACTTCATGGCCGAAACCGCCAAAATCCTCAACCCTGATAAATTGGTGTTGTTACCAGATATCAATGCAGGTTGTTCTTTAGCAGATAGTTGTCCTCCTCAAGAATTTGCGGAGTTCAAAGACGCACACCCAAATCATTTAGTTATTTCCTATATTAACTGCTCTGCCGAAATCAAGGCCATGAGCGATATTATCTGTACCAGTTCCAACGCTGTGAAAATTGTGCAGCAAATACCCCAAGAACAGCCGATTATTTTTGCCCCAGATCGGAACTTGGGACGGTATGTGATGGAACAAACCGGACGGGAAATGCTGTTATGGCAAGGTAGCTGTATTGTCCATGAGACTTTTTCGGAAAAGAAAATAGTCCAGTTACAAATTACACATCCTCACGCGGAAGCGATCGCCCACCCCGAATGTGAAACCAGCGTATTGCGTCACGCCAGCTTTATTGGCTCTACAGCCGCCTTACTTAGTTATTGTCAAACCAGCCCTAGCCAGGAATTCATCGTGGCTACAGAGCCGGGAATCATTCACCAGATGCAAAAATTAGCACCTGACAAACACTTTATTCCCGCACCCCCGCAAAGTGATTGTAACTGTAACGAATGTCCATTTATGCGACTAAACACCTTAGAAAAACTGTATTTAGCCATGAAAAATCGCACCCCAGAAATTACCTTACCAGAAGAACTCCGCACAGCAGCACTAGGACCAATGCAACGGATGTTAGAAATGAGTGTGTAGTTGAAGTTAAAAATTTAACTTACGATTTACCCTTTTCCGCTGCCTTCTGGGCTGCTTCACTAAACTTTTTATACAACTTAGTTCTAATCCGTGCTTCTTGATAGCGGCTGTGACTAGGTGACACCTGACTCATTAAATCAGAAGCCCGTTGCCAATTAGCAGCTAATTCCAACCACTGAGTTGAAGTTATTGCTGTTTTACCAGCCGTAGTAGCTTGGTTAGCTAGTCGCACAGAGGCTACAAATGGATCATCAGATGGAATAGAAAAACTTTGGCTAGGAGGACGATTCAACAATTGTGGTGGACTTTGGTTTGCTGTTTGGGAAGATTGAGAACCTGTGAATGGTGAGAGATCTTTCAGCGGATTACCTAACCAAGAATCTAGCAGCCAAGCTAGTAAAATTACTGAAGATAAACCAGAAACCCCGATAACTAAAGTTTTGATCGAAATTTTCCCTTGATCTGGATTCTTGAGTAAAGATTGGGGTTTCGCTAAAATAGGTTTTCTTGATTTGGTATCAGCTTCAGTTAAATCTGGAATTAACCACTTAAACAAATTTGGTTGGGATACTGTAATTTCCTGTGACCATAATAATTGGTTATCAGTATCACGGTGAATTTCCTCTAACCACAGCAATTGTTCTTCTTTAACAATGCGACTATTGATGTTAACTCGGCGAATGTGACGTGGTGCAAGCGAGTCCAAAATTTGTTGAATTTTTGGCACTAAGGTAGATTGCTCCAGTTGCTCTACCGTGGCTGCTTCGCACAAAAGTTGTAAAACACCATTCACAAAAACTGCTCTAGTTCTGACACTAGACATAACTAGCCTTTCATTCAAGACTTGAATAATTGCCGCAACGCTACCCTGATGAGCTTGCCAAGCGATATCATTTATCCGATCTACCATTTGATATTTAGTGATAGCTCTTACACCCTGACCTGTGAAATAACATAACCCAAGTTGCTAGTTATCTAATTTTAGGCAGGGAAAAAGGTAATTGGTAACTACTTTTGCCTTTTTGCCTATTCTCTCTTCCCTTTTACCTCTTGCCTTTTTCCAACTAGCAATTTAAATATACATTCAATTTGCATATATCAATGTAAATTTGACCAACTCTATATTCTATTTGCTCAAGTGCAAATTGCCACACTTGATATCCTGCTAGGGATAAATGTAATCCATCTGTAGTTAATTCAGAATGCAAGTTACCATTAATATACGTAATTTCACCCGTCGTTGTTTTGTTCCTTGTGCGTATTCACTACTTTTTCTGATGACAGCGTTAACTAAGTGAATTCAGGAAGATTTCGATTTCTGTCTATTTTGCTAGTTCACAATATTTAATATTATTAAGCAATACAACGCTATTAAATCCTATTAATCGTTAAAAATATTCTCCCGTCAGGATTAATCAACACTAAAATTTGGGATTATTGAATTTACACAGCTTGCTGTATAAGCCTTACAGCTTTTTGCATATTCCTTTGTAACATCATTTTTCAATGTCTTATCCCTTGATGAGCCACTAAATTTTGAGTCTCATACTTTTGGTAGATGACAATTATGAATGGTTTGTGATGTAAGTTGTAAGGAAAATTAATAAATAATTATATCAGCATCAATTTTTGTTCATAAAAAAATAGAAGTAAAACGCTAGAAAGTCTACTGGATAAGATTAAAATAGCATATTATTTTTTTCCATAAATATGTTTATTTATACATACTTATGAAAATATTTTACTATTAACACAAATAAAAAATACGTAGTTTTATTGTGTGATTGTAGTAACATGACTATGTGCAGCAAAGTAAGTAAGCTGTGAAATGCTTGCTACATAAGGGTTATGCTCGTAGTTTAAAAGTTAGATTTGCAGAATTATTGAGTCTGTTTGCTATTTATAGTCTGGATTAGACATATAAAGATTTATCGAAACTAAAGTAGATCAATTCCGGGGATGTAGAATAACCTTGCAAAAAGTGCTAAGATTTATCCGAAGTCTTTAATGTTTCCTTTTATAACGTGGCTAGAGCTAGTACAGCAATCGGTGTATCTCCCATCATTAAGGAGATTGTGCAAAAACAGGCACATTCAACTCGCTTAACTTTAAAAGAAGTTATTCTCATGGGAATGTTGGCAATTGATAAGTTAGATGACCAAAATTGTCAAGAATTGGCAGATCAAGTTCATCAAATGCAGGTTAATGGTGAAATCTAAAACTGCTGGCAAGAGTCTAAAATTCAAAGTCTCAAGCCTCCAGTTCTCAAGCTAAAGTTAGTTGCAAGGGTAGTTGTGTGATTTATCAAATTTCTACTCTTGACTAAAAAAATAGCAACTTCCCATTCAGTAATTCTCAATCAGTTCAAAATCTAACTTGCAGTATTGCTAAAAATTAGTAATATAGCACTTCCCGGTGTTATGAGGTACATATCTAGCGGGCAAGATGCCCGCACTACAAGAGTTTCATGATTCAACTTTGTACCTCATAAGAGCGGAAACCGCTGTAAGTTGCATTATGTTAGAAACAATAAAGGGGATCTATTTTTAGATCCCCTTTATTTGTTCAGAAGTGCATAGAAATTTAAAATAATGCTATTATCCCAGCGGGAGAACCAGAACCTCCGCTCAACCTAAGAATCCCAATGATTAAGGTAGTACCTTGGGGTGGTAACTGATCTAAATTGGTGAGATTTTCGATCACAATTAGCGATCGCTCCAGCAGCAAACGATTAATAGTAAAATTGGTATCCTGCCCAGAATCTACACCGTGAGTATCAATGCCCACTCCGGTAATTTGCTTATGTGTAATTAAAAACTCAGTTACATCATAGCTAAAACCGGGAAAGTGCATTTTGCCATATTTATCTTGGTTAAAAAACGCTTTTTGATTTAACCATTTTTCTTGCCAACCAGTATATAGTATCACTAAACTACCTGGGGGAATTTCCCCAAATTCAGTTTCCCAAGTGTGGATATCGCTAATAGTCAAGACATAATCAGCATTCACTGCCGCTTGTTCGCAAATATTGATAACTATAGCAGGTAATATTAATGATGATGCTGGATATTGGTCAATACTTGCACCGTTTGGATAGAAACTATTGGGGGCATTAATATGAGTGGCACTATGTTCTCCCAATGCAAAGCGTCGTAAGTAATAACCATCATCTTGAATTTTTGCAACACTGGTAAATTCTACGGAAGGATCACCAGTCCATGTGGGTATATTTGTATCAATTCGATGGCTGAGATGGATAACGCGAGAGTAACTAATATTACTTAATTGTTGGGGATTTTTGCTCAAAGGATTTATTCCTAAGTTTAGGATATTTTAACAAATAATCCCCCAAGCCTTTTCACTTCAAGGTAATGGGGGGGAATTTTAATGTTGCAGCAAAAAGTGAATTTAATTTCAGTGAACAACAAAAAAGTTAAGTTTTGAATAAGGAAGAGTTAATTTTACGCAAACTTTCTCAAATTCAGGACTATGACAAACCAGATGCCGATAACCTCACTTGCTTCAAAATTAGCATTTAGCTGTTTGGCTTTTTCGTCTAAATATGGAAGACAGAGCCTTCTGGAATTCATTCCCATACAGAGTATGGGAACGAGAAAATCCCTGTTCCCTCTATCTCATATTTTGCTTCTTTTCAGCTTTAGGATCACGATTAGCGACAGCGGCTAATTCAGCATCCATTAAGGTTTTCCCGGTGGCAGCTAGGTAGACATCATCTAAACTAGGACGAGATTGGGCAATGCCAAAAATTGGTAAATTGGCATTATTTAACGCCTGTTGAATAGTTATTAAAACGTCATTTTGGGGGGTGACTACTAAATTTAAGGAGTTACCTTGAGCGCTGTTGATGATGATTTCTTGGACAAAAGGTAAAGCCGCTAAAAGATTTTTTGCGGTTTCGGCTTCTTCACTGGGGGAAAATTCGCGGATTCTTAAAGTGATGCGATCGCCTCCTACCTGATCTTTTAACTGAGATGGTGTACCATTAGCAATAACCAAACCTCTATCTATAATTGCCAATCTATCAGCTAAAGCGTCCACTTCTTCTAAATAATGGCTGGTAATCACAACGGTAGTTCCCGCAGCCCGCAATTGACGCAGGAAATCCCAGACTATCACCCGGCTTTCAATATCTAAGCCTACGGTGGGTTCATCTAATACTAAAACATCCGGCGCGTGGAGTAAACCCGCAGCCAAATCTAGCCGCTTACGTAAACCACCGGAATAAGTGCCGGTTTTTTTATCTGCGTATTCTTGTAAACCCAGTAAATCCAAAATAGTGTTAATTCGCTGTTTAATCAGCGCACCGGGAAGATGATAAAGTGCGGCTTGTAATTGTAGTAACTCCCGGCCAGTTAGGACTTTATCTAAAGCTACTTCCTGGGCGACATAACCTAGCTTTTGTCGGGCTAGTTTGGGGTGATCTAAGACCGAAATGCCGGAAACTTCAATTTTGCCAGCATCAGGGGTTGTCAGGGTACACAAAGCCCGGAGAGTGGTTGTTTTTCCAGCCCCATTGGGTCCTAGTAAACCAAATATTTCTCCAGGTTGGACTTGAAAGGAAACATCCTGAACTGCAACTACATTACCGTAGCTTTTTTTGAGATTTTCGATGAAAACGGCAGCAGCCATAACAGCTATAATCCTTAACTATACAATTCGCAACAATCTATCTTTATATTGTACAAGTTGGGGATCTTTGATCGCCCAACTTCTTGAAGAAGTCGGGGATGTCAATGGAAGTTAGTCGGAAATACCTGCATCTCGAAGGCGTTTTTCTAACTCTTCCAAGCGTTTTAAGGCAGATTCTTTTGCAAGTCGTTCTTGATTCGCTTCTTGTTGGGCAGTTTCCTTAGCAAGTCGTTCTTGTTCCTTAGCAAGTCGTTCTTGCTGCACTAACTCAGAACCCCAAAATAGCAAATTACCATCTTGATCCCACCAACGTAACCAGTAACCTTGACGGTTTTCGCGTTTTCCTTGCCAAACACCAATAAATAATTCCATTTCAGTTAACCAGTAACGGTTATTTTCATCTGGAGATCGTAATTTATAGTGTCCATTTTCATACAAGTGATATATTTCTAATTCACCGATATCTGGTTGAAAAATGATGTAGTTAGGAACTTGTAAAACTTGTTCATAATAAAACCATTTTCCGGGGGGATAAGTGTGTTTATTAGAATATTCACTACCATCGCTATCAGATAGAAATTCCATGACCACCGCAGGAATTTGTCCCTGTTTATGGGGGGTGTAACTGCGTTGAATTTGTTCTCTAGACACTGTAATTTGCGGCACGTAAGCCCAGTCAGGGGCTTTGATGACAAATTTACCATTTACGGTGGCACAGATGCCGTAATTGGTGGTAGCGATGGCAGTTTCTGGAAGTTTACCAGCCAGTTCTAGGCTTTCCGTGAGTGCGGCTGCTAGACTGGGTTGATTGACATTATCCACAGATTCATCGTCTAAAACGAAGTCTTCGGGTAAGAGTTCCCAAGTGATTTTGGTCGTCGAAGCACTTACAACCATAGGAAACACAAATAAGGGATTAAATTCTAGTATAGCTTGTGATGGATATGACAATTATAAAATTCCTCCCATAGCTGGTAAAGAATTTGGGGATATGATTCATCTTGAATATGATCATAAATTGGCTGAGTTAGCTGCAAAGTAAATTCGCTAAAGAAAATAGAGAGAGTTGTTCAGTAACTTCTTTCCCTTTTGGTTGATTTCCCTGCATTGAATTAATCAGATATTCACCAAGTTCTTTCGCAAGTAACACCGGAACTGCATTACCAATTTGTTTATATTTAGAACTTATCGAACCATGAAAAATCCAATCATCAGGAAAAGTTTGAATTTTCGCAGACTCGCTCACAGTTAAAGGACGAAGTTCTACAGGGTGACACATATCTGTAGCTTTTTGTTGGGGACTAGTTGTGATAGTTGGTGAAGGTTTATCCCAAGATAGTCTTCTGTAAAAACCAACTTTTCCCCCACCAGAATTATAAGCACCTCCCATTGCTTCCTTTTGTAATCCTTCTGGTAAATTTTTCCAATTTTGTCCCGCTGCTAATAATCTTAAAAACTTGAGCCGATTTTCTGAATAACTAATAAATTCTGGTTCAATATCTACAAAATCTGTTAACGCATCTTTTAAAGTTTTCCACTTTGGTAAAATTTTCCCATCTTTACTATATTTAGCTAGAGGAAATGTAGCAGTTTCACCATCTCTAGAACCAATAAAAACTACACGGGATCTATTTTGAGGAACACCATAATCTGCTGCTTCTAAAAGGTTGTAAACTACGTTGTAGCCTAATTCTTTCATTTCTGCTAAAACTACTTTTAAAGCTGCACCATTCATTTCATCAAGTTCCAAAGCTGGGTAATCTTTTCCTCTTTGATTAATAGGACGATGACGCAAAGAAGCAGAAAGTAAACCTCTGACATTTTCCATTAAAAAAAATCGGGGTTGGACTTCTTTGACAATGCGGATAAAATCCATAAATAAACTCCCGCGTGGGTCCATAACTGAACCCCGTTTTCCTGCGGTACTAAATGGCTGACAAGGGGGACCACCCGTGACTAAATCTATTTCTCCTGGAAGTAAAGCACGACCTAAATTTAAAACTCTTCCGCCTTCTTCTAGTAATTCTTGAGAAGTAACTTTTTCTAATTCTCTGGGAATAGCACTTTCTTGGAGATAAGGTCTATTAAGAGCAATTGTTTTGACTGCATCACGGTCTTTTTCAACTACACTAACAGTATGAAATCCTGCTTGTTCTAGTCCTAAATCTAAGCCATAAGCACCTGTAAATAGGGAAATGCAAATAGGTTGATTATTGATCATGTTGGCACTATAATTTATTGAGATGATATATTATAGCCACAAATTCTCTAGCAGATGAATCAATATCTGAATATAAAATGAGAATGAGTCGAATATAGGAAAGAATTTTGGGGATACGAGTGATGGTAAAACTTAGAACAGCAGACAATACAGGAACTAAAAGGGCAAAAATGGTACTGAGGACAGGTAGGACTGTCTGAAGTATAAAAGGAAGAATTAGTGGCATAAAAGAGTAGTGAAGATAAAGTAATTAGTTTAGTGAATGCTAAAAACATTTTATCAAAGTTGAATTAACACTAAAGTAACCGTTATCGTAATTATCAGGAATAAAAGAACGACCCAAATTCAGCTTGATAAAAATATGCTACATTAAATGTAAATAGTAAAATACTAATCCTATATAAACAAAATGCAAACTAATCAATATCCATTCGCTCAAGAATTGATTACTGATATTGAAGGTAATATCAAAAAAGTAGTCATGGATTTTCACGACTATCTAAGGTTGCTAGAAGCTATAGAAGATGAAGGACTTATTCTAGCCATGAAAGAAGTAGAAAATGAGACACCATTACATTTAAATGAAGCTTTAGCGGAATTAGAAAAAGAGTGAATACCCAGTATCTACCAAGTTTTATTAAAGATTTAAAAGCGCTCAAAAGTACACCTTACTATGAGTCTATTAAGAAATTTGCTTTTGAAGAAATAATCGAAATATCAAATTTTGCAGAAATCACAAATATCAAAAAACTTCAGGGATATGATAATGCTTATCGGATTCGCATAGGTGATTATCGTCTTGGTATTATTTTTGATGGTGAAACATTAAAAGTCTATTAGTTTCCGCAACTGCTGTAGATGTAACCTTTCTCTGGTTTTGGGGATTAGTAATTGAGAGGATTAACTTTCATAATTCATAGCGCCTAAATATTTAGTTAAAAAAGGCGAAAAAACCTCATAAATCAAAGTTAGCGGTTGTCCATGATGCCAAAACAAATAATGGCGACCCCAAAAAGGTCCTTGTTCCTGAAAACCTGACTCTAACGCTTCTGAGTTACCATAATAAATGCCTTGAACGTCTCTATATAACTCAGTTCGTAACCGCGCTAAACTTGCCCAAATCGGCAAAGACTTGTTTTGTAAATACTCATCTACATGACTTGCTTCCCACCAAGAAGCAGCATAATATAACCGCTGACCGGAAGCAGTTCGCACCCAAACCTGTCGGCGCACTCTTGGACCCGGTAGCATCTGCATCATAGTTGGTGCATTATCAGTATTCATGCCAATTGCTGACATATCAATTACATCTACCTCCGTTGGTTCACCCGTCAATAGTTGGACGTGTCGAGTCGGAGAACCATCACCCAAAAGCAATAATTGCCAAGTAGGAGCTAACTGACTGTGAGGTAAACCGCGTTTAATAGCTTCCTCCCCACCTTGCCAAATGGGAGTTAGACAATGCCAAGCGCTGGGTAAGATTAAATCATTTGTGGGATTAAAAGTAGTAGTCAATGTTCTTTACAAAAGTTTATATATATTTCTATGAATAGCACAAAAACCAGCATCACTAAAGAAGCTGGCAAAGAATCAAAAATATGGATTTTTATCAAAAAATGTAAACCCGCTGCTATAATCATTTTTCTGACATAACAGCGGGTTATTTACATTCAAAAATGCGGATGGCGAGACTCGAACTCGCAAGGGCTATGCCCACACGCACCTCAAGCGTGCGCGTATACCAATTCCGCCACATCCGCGCGGTTTTGAACACAGATTAGAGTATAACATAAAAAAATCTCTCAAATACAATATTTTTCCAATATTTCCCAAATATTTTTTGAATGGGTATGAGACTAACAGAAATATAGTTACAGCACAAGTCATATTAAGAGGTCTAGCAAAGATGCCAGATAATCCAATAGTCTGCTAAGAATGAGGTTTGGGAATCTCCTGTCACGATTTGCAGTAATGCAACCGCTTTATGTCAACAGGATAGGAGAAAATGTCAATCTACTGGTACTGATATCGCAACTCGAAAATGAAATTTGATAAAATATTAATTGCCAATCGAGGAGAAATAGCCCTTCGCATTCTCCGTGCCTGTGAAGAAATGGGAATTGCCACAGTTGCTGTTCACTCCACTGTTGACAGAAACGCGCTGCACGTCCAACTTGCAGATGAAGCCGTTTGTATTGGTGAACCTGCCAGCAGTAAAAGTTATTTGAATATTCCCAATATTATTGCTGCGGCATTAACGCGCAATGCCGGTGCCATTCATCCTGGGTATGGTTTTTTATCAGAGAATGCCAGATTTGCTGAAATTTGTGCAGATCATCATATCGCTTTTATTGGACCTACACCCGAATCTATCAGGCTGATGGGGGATAAGTCCACCGCTAAAGAAACCATGCAAAAAGCTGGTGTTCCTACAGTTCCCGGTAGTGAAGGGTTAGTAGAATCAGAAGCAGAAGGATTAGCGATCGCTCAAAAAATTGGTTATCCTGTAATGGTTAAAGCTACCGCCGGTGGTGGTGGTAGAGGAATGCGGCTTGTCCGTTCCGAAGATGAATTTGTGAGACTATTCCTCGCGGCTCAAGGGGAAGCAGGAGCAGCTTTTGGTAATTCAGGCGTTTATATAGAAAAATTTATTGAACGTCCCCGGCACATTGAATTTCAGATTTTAGCGGATAACTACGGCAACGTGATCCATTTAGGTGAAAGAGATTGTTCAATTCAGCGTCGTAACCAAAAACTCCTAGAAGAAGCCCCTAGTCCGGCTCTTGATCCAGATTTACGGCAAAAAATGGGAAAAGCTGCCGTTAAAGCTGCCCAGTCTATTAACTACAGCGGTGCTGGAACTATCGAATTTCTTCTAGACAAATTCGGTAAATTCTATTTCATGGAAATGAATACCCGGATACAAGTTGAGCATCCAGTTACAGAGATGATTACTGGTATAGATTTAGTGGTTGAACAAATTCGCATTGCTCAAGGGGAAAGACTAAAGCTGACACAAAAAGAAGTGGTTCTTCGAGGACATTCTATTGAATGTCGCATTAACGCCGAAGATCCAGATCATGATTTTCGCCCAGCCCCCGGTAAAATTACTGGTTATCTGCCACCTGGAGGACCAGGAGTGCGGATTGATTCCCACGTATACACGGATTACAACATTCCCCCTTATTACGACTCCCTGATTGGCAAATTAATTGTCTGGGGACCAGACCGAGCTACAGCAATTACCCGCATGAAACGCGCATTGAGAGAATGTGCCATTACTGGAGTCCCGACAACCATTCCCTTTCATCAAAAAATTATGGAAAACTCCCAATTTTTGCAGGGTAATATTTACACCAGCTTTGTTCAGGATATGAAAATGCTGTAATGGGTGATTGGTGATTGGTGATTGGTGATTGGTGATTGGT
>NZ_JAQMTJ010000145.1:0-43627 GCF_028330815.1 Dolichospermum lemmermannii CS-548 | reverse complement strand
CTATGGTTTTCCGCTATTACTGGGAGGTTTAGCCCTAAAAGCTAATGAACTTAAACCCATCCCCTTCAGCCAAACTACCACACCATCAATCCTCGAACTCAGAAAGCAACAGGCAACTGTCACACAAACTAAAATCCGCAAGGACATCACCCGCTTCTGTTATGGGCAAAAATCCCATCTAGATTTAGCCCTGGCTTATCTAGGTTTAAGTCCCACAGACGAAGTCAGACCAGTCGTCACCGGTTTGCGAGAAACCGAAATCAACGGCGCTTATACCCTAATCCTAGAATTCGATTCACCACTGATCACCTTTGATACCTGGCAACAAAAGCATGAAAAAATGACCAAGTATTTTGGTCCAGGTGTAGAAGTCAACATTAAACAGCCCAGAGAGGACTACATTGAACTGTCTTTGATGAAAACTTTAATCTAAAACCTCTATCCCGCAAGGAACTCAAGTTCCTTGCTAATAGCGCAAGTCATCTAAAGATGACTAAACACTTAAAAAAGTTCCTAGTCCGTTTTAACGGACTTCAGCTATTAGACAGGGAATTTATTCCCTGGCGGGTGTCTGGCGGGTGTAAAAGCCAACTAGAATTAAATTTCTCGGAGATGTCTAATTGGGAAAGTGTCAAGATCCCCAAGATCCCCGACTTCTCAAAGAAGTCAGGGATCTGAAAATTAACAGGTAGCTAGACACAAATAGAAGACTGGACGCAAGAAGGACAAGTTTATTTGATAACTTCTCTTCTGGAAGGGCGTTTTGGTAGTTTGGATGCTGAGTTATCTGGTTTGGTGGAAAAGATTGCTAATATTCCGATTTCTGAACGCACTCAGTTACTTCTTTCTTTGGGTAATTTATCCCGTGAGGAGTTGTTACAAAGATTGAGTAACGAGGCAGTTTAGGATATATTGTTTAATGTGTTTTTTTATATAGTCCTCAGATTAGAAATCTGGGGCTATACAGACAAAGCCTACCTGCGTAGGCTATTTTTATGGATAATTTTCATCAGATTAATCTTTAAAATGTCTTGATTTAATTTCTGGATGTTCTGCTAAAAAGCGTTCTATTTCTAAGTATGACCATCGCTCTACTTCCCAACCCTCTTTATCTCTTAAAGCATCTAAGCTATCGTGTAAAGTTGCGCCAATTATCCCGCTAGTCATGATACAAAAACCTTTAGCTGCTTGTGCTTTTAGCATATCACTTATATCAGGAACTTGTGATTTACCAAGAGATCGCTTATCGCTTTTTAATTTACATTGAGCTATCCATTTAATAGGTTTTTTATTAATATCTACACCTTTAGAAAATACAATATCTCTACCACCATCACGAGAGCGAGACTTATCAATTTTCTGTATATCAGTTAATTTATGTTTTTCTCTTAAAATATCATAACAAAGTTCTTCAAATTGATCATCATTTAACTGATTCCAAGAACATGATATATCATCAAATGTTGTAAATTTTGCTCCATCTCTTTTAGTATTATTTAGGTTTGCTCCATGTATATTTGCATATCGTAAATCCGCATTACTTAAATCTGCTCCCTGGAGATTCGCTTTTATTAATGTAGCTTCTTGTAGGTTTACTCCAGTTAGATTTGCACCAGTTAAATTTGCACCCCGCAAATCAGCCGAATGTAAATTTGAATTGCTAAAATCAGTATGAGTTAAATTTAAATTAGCCAATTTTGCATTTTTTAGATAACTATTACTTAAATCAATGCATTCTAACTCATATTTGGAAAAATGATTTCGTGTCTCAGATAAGCTAATTTGATTTTTCTCTTGTTGATTTATTTGAGCAAATTTTTCTTGATTAAGAATTTTCCAAACAATAGCCCATTTATGATCTATTTCTTTTTTTATATCAATTATAGTTCCAGTCAGATTAGCACCACTCAAATTAGCATTCTCTAAATTAGCACCACTCAGATCAGCATTCTCTAAATTAGTGCCACTCAAATTAGCATCCTTTAAATTAGCATCACTCAAATCAGCTTGATTGAGAAAAGCTGGATTTAACTGAGCATCACTCAAATCAGCATTTCTAAGGTTAGCATTACTTAAATTAGCTTGATTAAGATTTGCCCCATCTAGATGGGCTTTACTTAAATTAGCATAGCTTAGGTTCACGCCTTCAAGCTCGGCACTACTTAAATAAGCATCGCTGAAGTTGAAATGACTAAAATTTTTATGACTAAGATTGACACTACTTAAGTCAGTATTATTCAAGTTAGCACCATTCAAGTTAGCACTATTCAAGTTAGTCGCATTACTCAAGTCAGCATCACTTAAGTTCGCATTACTCAAGTCAGCATTACTCAAGTTCGCATTACTCAAGTTCGCATTACTCAAGTTCGCATTACTCAAGTCAGCATTACTCAAGTTAGCATTACTCAAGTCAGCATTACTCAAGTCAGCATTACTCAAGTTAGCAGTTCTCAAATCAGCACCATCACTCAGGTCAGCACCACTAAGATTCAGATTACTAAGGTCTACACCACATAATTTTGTTTCAATTAATTTTGCATCAGTTAGATTGACATTACTGAAAATTGCAACTTCTAACTCTTCTGCATAACCATATTGTGAATTGTAAATACAATCATCTATATATTGTCTTATCCTTTTAGGTGGTATAGTTTGTTTCTAGTTACCTTGATATTCTAACAAATTTACAACGTTAAAAGAGGGTTGTTTACTACACTTATTTAATTAATAGCTAGTAAAGATTCAGTACCTTTACTGAAAATAACCTTTTCTAGTTTTGTCAAGGTTGCCTAAATCTACGGAAGTTTAAATTCCCATGTAGATAGCTGATTAAGTCCATGCCCATAAGTCAAATTATATTGCAATGGAGTAATACTGATATATTTTTTTTGAATGGCATGAACATCAAGGGGAATGTGGGTTGGTAAGTTTAATTCTATAGGTGGTTCTACATCTTCGATTACCTCTCCAGTTAACCAGTAGTAAGTTTTACCTCTAGGATCAGTTCGCTTGTCAAAAACATCCACGTAACGTCGTACTCCTTGTCTAGTGAAAGTAACTCCAGCTATTTCTTCCCAAGATAAGGGGGGGACGTTGACATTGAGTAACATCAATTCTGGCAGTGGTTGGGCGGCAATTTTAGCAACCAGGACTTCAGCAAATTTAGCTGCTGGTTGAAAATCTTTATGGGTATGACTGGTTAAACTAAAAGCAATACTAGGAATACCTTCAATAACTCCTTCCATTGCTGCGGAAACAGTCCCAGAGTAGAGGATTTCTGTCCCTAAATTTGCACCTTGGTTAATTCCAGATAGCACTAAGTCGGGTGGAGAATCCAATAAAGCCCATAGTGCCAATTTTACACAATCTGAAGGCGTACCATCACAAGCCCAAGCTTTAATATCAGGATGAAACACAGATTCCACTATTTCCGCGCGAATGGGTTGCAGTAAGGTTAATCCATGCCCTGTTGCGGATCTCTCTCGATCTGGACAAACTACTGTCACTTCATGACCCGCTGCTGCTAAGGTGTTGGCTAGGGTACGAATACCCAAAGCAGAAATTCCATCATCGTTGCTAATTAATAATTTCATTTGTCAGTTGTCAGTTGTTAGTTGTTAGTAGGGGCGAAGCATTTGGAAGATAAATTATCGGTCATTGCCAAAAATAGTTCTCCAAATGCTTCGCCCGTACAGTTGTCAGTTGTCAGTAGGAAAAATCCTCTCCCCTACATCCCCTACATCCCCTGCCTCTTGTCTGTTCCCTGCTTCCCTGTTCCCCGTTCCCTACTATAAACTAATGACTAATCACCAATGACTAATAACTAATGACTAGCAATTTAGAAGACCAACTTTTAGCATTACGACAAGAAGGAGAAACAGCGATCGCTGCTGCTGATAGCCTAGAACGCCTAGAAGAACTCAGAGTTAACTATTTGGGCAAAAAAGGGCAATTGGGGCTGCTGTTACGAAGTATGGGGCAAATGAGCGCGGAAGAACGTCCTCAGATTGGGGCGATCGCTAACACTGTCAAAGAAGCCATTCAAAACAGCCTTGACCAGCAACGCACAACCCTGGAATCTGCTCAAATTCTGGTACAACTAGAGGCGGAAACAATAGATGTCACCATGCCGGGTATTTACCGTCCCCAAGGTCGGATTCATCCCCTCAATGGCATTATTGACCAAACCCTAGATATCTTTGTTGGCATGGGTTACACCGTTGCCCAAGGATCAGAAATGGAAACAGATTACTACAATTTTGAAGCTCTTAACACCCCCCCAGATCATCCAGCCCGTGATATGCAGGATACCTTCTATTTACCAGATGGTAATTTATTGCGGACTCATACTTCCTCTGTGCAAATTCGCTACATGGAAAAGGAAGAACCACCTATTCGAGTTGTTGCCCCAGGTCGAGTATATCGCAGAGATGATGTAGATGCGACGCACTCAGCAGTTTTCCATCAAATTGAACTTTTAGCCATAGATGAAGGACTAACTTTTACAGACCTGAAAGGAACTGTGAAAATATTTTTACAATCAATATTTGGCGATTTACCAATTCGGTTTCGTGCCAGTTATTTTCCTTTCACCGAACCTTCAGCCGAAGTAGATTTACAGTGGAAAGGACGTTGGTTAGAAGTTATGGGTTGCGGTATGGTTGACCCCAATGTTTTAAAATCTGTGGGTTATGATCCAGAAGTTTATAGCGGCTTTGCTGCCGGTTTTGGTGTAGAACGGTTTGCAATGGTATTACATCAAATTGATGATATTCGTCGTTTGTATAATAGCGATTTGCGCTTTTTACAACAATTTTAATGCAGGGGTGGGGTTTCCCCGCCCTTAATAATCATGAACCAAAACTCAACCAACCAAAAATTTCTTTAACAGTTAATTCTAAATTGATATTTTCCAAAATTGGTAATTTATCATCACCTTCATATATTTCTATTTTTTGTCCAGGAAATACAGCCAATACACTTTCTTCTTCTGGATTTAATAACCAACCTAATTCAGTTCCATGGCGGGAACAATGCAATAATTTCGTTAATACTTTTTTCTGTGGTTGTTCAGGAGAAAGAATTTCTATTACCCAATCAGGATGAATTTCAAACCGGTTAGCAATTCTCCCAGATTCAGTTTTGGGGATTCTTTCCCACCGGAACACCGCAATATCAGGCACAATGGTACTACCACCAAAAGTACAACGTAGTTCTGGGAAAGCATAAGCAATCTTTGGCGTTTCCGCTACTTGATTAATATTGGTACAAAATTTAATCTGTAGACGACTGTGTTCACCTTGTGGCATAGGTTTTTGCAGGATTTCCCCGTTAATAAATTCTGATGCTGGTTTAGTTTCCGGTAACTTGAGAAAATTTTCTAGTGTAATCTGGCGTTCAGTGGCTATAGTCATAATTGGTAACTAGAAAGCATATTTATTATATTATAGGAATCATTAATTATATTTGAGAAATTTTAAGTAGCGTAGGGTTGGCATTGCCCACCAAAACCTGCCTACGGGGGGCAATAAAGTTTCCCATTATCCTTTCCTGGCTACAATTATGAACCAAAACTCAACCAACCAAAAATTTCTTTAACAGTTAATTCTAAATTGATATTTTCCAAAATTGGTAATTTATCATCACCTTCATATATTTCTATTTTTTGTCCAGAAAATACAGCTAATACACTTTCTTCCTCTGGATTTAATAACCAACCTAATTCAGTTCCGTGACGGGAACAATGCAATAATTTAGTTAATACTTTTTTCTGTGGTTGTTCAGGAGAAAGAATTTCTATTACCCAGTCAGGATGAATTTCAAACCGATTAGCAATTCTCCCAGATTCAGTTTTGGGGATTCTTTCCCACCGGAACACCGCAATATCAGGCACAATGGTACTACCACCAAAAGTACAACGTAGTTCTGGGAAGGCTATGGCAATTTTTTGACTTCTAGTGAGTCCATTGACAACTTCAATAAAAGTAGTCTGAATTAAGCTGTGTTCACCTTGTGGCATAGGTTTTTGTAGGATTTCCCCGTTAATAAATTCTGATGCTGGTTTAGTTTCCGGTAACTTGAGAAAATTTTCTAGTGTAATCGGGCGTTCAGTGGCTATAGTCATAATTGGTAACTAGAAAGCATATTTATATTATCAACGATAATGTCGAAAATTAGTTTTTGGGAAATATCTGTAAAATCAAGTACATTGGGTGTGTAATCACTGGCTATAAAAGCTTGAATAAATTACTTATCAGTATCGGAATGTTTTTTGGTTCTACCATTGGTAGCTATATTCCGCTTTTATGGGGTAGAAGTTTATTTTCGTTTACCTCAATCCTATTTAGTGTGATGGGGGGACTTTTGGGAATATGGCTGGGTTATCGGACTTCCAAATATTTAGGATTTATGTAATTTACTAGAATTATTCATCATTAATGAAGTAGGGGTTTAGCAATGCTAAACCCCTGATTTTTTCTATTTTATCAAAGCAGTTATGACAAAAATTTCTTATTTCAAAATCACATCATGTTGAGAAAGCAACTTTTCTACCTTGGCTTCTTCAATGCGGGAAGTTAATCGTTTGGTTTCATACATATCTCTGGTAGTTTTTGCCAAAGTAAAAGTAGAACCAACAGAAAAAGCTAAACCCATGCCCATAAATCCTTTTATCCAATTGTCTACAGGTAAATTGACAACACCAAAGGTAGTCATAGAAATAGATAAAATAAAAGCTGCCCATGTTTGAAAAACCCAAGCAGGACTATCTTTTTGTTGATTAAATGTTTGCATATTTCTCACCTTTTAATTACTTACTAACAACACAATTGTATGTATTAGTAAAAAATGCGGTGAGAGTAACTTACCAGTTCCGTAACTGTACTTAATTAAAATCACGAAAAGGGCAGTAAATAAAGCAGTTATTCATAAAAAATTTGTACCAGTTTTATAAGTGGCACAAACTTGTAGAGACAATCGCAGTTTTGATCTAACTCCGCTGCCAAATTTTAATGGTTTTATCCAAACTTCCACTAACTAACATTTCTCCAGAAGCAGTAAAGGATAAAGCTGTAACTGTGTTAGCATGACCTGTAAATGTCCCTAATAATTCCCCAGATTGTAAATGCCACAATTTGATAGTTTTATCAGCACTACCACTGGCAATAATTTGTTCGTCAGGACTTAAAGCAACTGTATTCACACTATCTCGATGTCCTTTAAGAGTGTGAACTAATTCCCCAGTGGCTAAATTCCAAACTCGAATAGTTTGATCTTGACTACCACTAACTAAAAATTTAGCATCAGCACTTATGGCTAGGGAACTAACAATATGAGAATGACCCATCAGGGTGTATATTGGTTGTATATCTGGCAATTTTTTCTGATTGAGTGTTGAGGATGTTTCCCAAACTTTGATTTTGCGATAACTACCTGTAATTAAAATTTTCCCATCTTGACTTAATACCATTGAATGGGCTGCGGTATCATCTAAAGATAGAGTATTTTCAACTTGGCGATCGCGCAAATTCCAAAATAAAATCTGGCGATCATGGCCACCAGTCGCTAACATCTTACCATCAGGAGTAAACGCCACACAACGGACATCTCCATGATGTTTATGGAGAATATCAATTAGATCCAACGCCCCAGTATGCCAAATTTTAACGGTGGAATCTGCACCTACACTCACTAATGTTTGTCCGTCGGTGCTAAAAGCCAGAGAATTAACTTCATTAACATGATCAGAAATCACCCAAGGATATTCTGATAATGTCTCGATTAATTGACCTTTGGCTAAGTCCCATAATTTTGTTTCTCCCCTGCTACCACTAGCTAACATCGGGATTGTTTTCACATTTTTAGATCCAGCATCTTCAACTACTAAGGTTTTGATAGCATAGGCTAAACAGTTAATACCTCTGGTATGTCCAATCAATGTTTGCCAGCATTCCCAATCACCAATAATCTTCTTTTTAGGATGATCTGATGGTAAGGTTTGAATGGTTTCTACCATCATTTTCTCATCAGTTATTGGCACATCATCTGGCTTACCACCCAGAGATTGTAAATACCAATTTAATCCTCCCGCATATAATAGACTACTGGGAGTTAGATAAGTTTTGGCGTTGGAAAAATCTAGTTGATTTGTGGGCAAAAAACCAGTAATTACAGTTTGTTTGTGGTATCCTAATTTGTTATTTCCAGGATAAAACAAACACAAGAAAATTAATACTTGGTGGTTACTGATATCTTCTTGACTAATAGACCAACGAATTTTATCTTTTTTAATACCGTTAAAACTTTCTCCATCTGCTACGTGAATTTGAATACTCACTTTTGGGTTATTAGCTAACAAATAAGTAAACTTACTTTCACTACGTAAATTTCCCTCATCATCCAAAACCATATTGTCTAAAGTGTCTTGTGGCACTTTTCTCACCAATTTTCCTAAGCGTTCTGTAATCATCCAATCAACAATTTGTTCACGGACAAGATAATCTTCTGCTTGACGTTGAAAATAAGTAGGAAAGGGAATGATCCAATCAGGATATTCAGGATATTCTGGTGGTATTGGTGGCGGATTTTTGGCGAGAATTTCAGCTTGCTGACGGGAACATTCGAGAATTTTTGTGAATGAATCCCCCGCAAATGCCATTACCTCACTGTGATAACCTTTAACTCGACTTTCTAAAAGAGAAAGATCCGCCGTTTTCGGTTTTTTCACCCGGTTTAAGAAGTCAGTTTGTTGCGCTTTTAGTAAACTAATCCAATTCATCTGCATGATAGTGGCACACCATTGCATACCCAAGATAACTTATACTAATGGAATAATTACTCAATTTATAACTTCAGCCAAAATTCAGTAATCATCACAGTCTAATAGAATACAAAAACTAGCTGAATTTAATGGTAAACATCAACCCCTACGGTGATTAAGCACTGCTTAATTTTATATAGTAGGTTATAGAGATTTCGATGATTTCCATAAATTCTAACTAACCTAACTAACAATTTACTGTTTCTAGAGAAACACTTCTGAGTAGAAAAATAGTAAGCATTCAGTCGTCAGTCGTCAGCTAATACAGCTTTCCGTAAAACACGGGTAATTAAAACTTCCTCTTCTTGACTATTCCTGCTTTTAGCTGACTCCTGAATACTACTGAAAGATTTTTTACACCCTGTCCGATTTTCAAACATCCTCTTATTGAGATTTTCAGGATAACTTTATTAAAACAATAAATAATATGATCTAGGGCTTAACTATCATAAAAATAGTTGTTTTGATTTATGAGAAGCATCAATATGTGTCATCTACAAAACTTTAAGTTTATCTGGAATCAAGACTATCATAAAAATAGTTGTTCTAATTTATGGGAAGCATCAATATTTGTTATCTAGAAAACTTTAATTTTGTCTTGAATCAATTTTAAAATTATGAATCATAAAAAAACACTCATCTCATTAGAAAAAATAATTCCTAATCAATTGCTAAATCAGATACAATATATTCATTGTAGTCTAGTTTCCTGGTGGATTTTGCATTGGGGAAGTCAGCCTTTAAATTTTTCTGAAAAATCAGCAATGGTTTTTTCTCCGCATCAAGATGATGAAACCTTTGGTTGTGGAGGGATGATTGCCCGCAAAAGAGAACAAGGAATACAAGTAGGGATAACTTTTTTAACTGATGGTAGAGGTTCTCATGGTTTAGATCCACTTATGCAAAATCAAGTTATCCAGATTCGTCAACAAGAATCTTTGATAGCTTTAGATATTTTGGGTGTGAACACTTCAGAGATTCATTTTTTAAATTATCAAGATGGCAGTTTGGCTTCTTTGAATATAGAGAAAAGGCAACAGATAATTACTGAGATTTCAGAATTACTAAATTTGTATCAACCTGGAGAGGTTTATGTACCTCACCGCAAAGATTGTCATCAAGATCATGAAGCCACCTATAATTTAGTGAAAGAGGCAATTATTCAATCTAAAATCACTACAGAAATACTTCAGTATCCTATTTGGGTATTTTGGCGATCGCCATTATTTATTCTGTTGAAGTTACAAGATATTGCAACGGCTTATCGCTTATCAGTAACATCAGTAAAAGAGAAAAAACAAAAAGCTATTGCTGCCTATCCTTCCCAGCTTGAGATGTTACCTCGGGGATTTATTAACAGATTTTTATATTCGGAAGAAATATTTTTTAAATCCGAGTGAAGTTGTGAGTGATAAGCATCTGAAGATTTACTATCAATAATTACAGTGGAGAAAATTTAAATGCGGATTCTACATATTACTAATCATGTCCAAAAAATCGGTAATGGAATTGTTAATGTTGCTGTAGATTTAGCTTGTTTACAAGCAAAAAGTGGTCTGGATATTGCTGTAGCTTCTGCTGGCGGAGAATATGAAAAATTATTAGCAGATTATGGTGTTGAACATTTTTATCTCAATCAGTGCCGGACACCATTAAATCTCATTAAGGCTGCTGGGCATTATCGCCAAATTATTAAAGAGTTTCAACCGGATATTGTTCATGTACACATGATGACAGGGGCAATTTTAGCAGGGATTCTTCGCAAGAATCGAGAATATCATTTAGTTTCTACTGTCCATAATGAATTTCAACATAGTGCTATCCTCATGGGGTTAGCTGATCAGGTAATTGCAGTTAGTAAAGCAGTAGCTAATTCAATGATTAAACGGGGTATTCCACCTCAAAAATTGCGCGTGGTTAGTAATGGGACTTTAGGAAGTCCTCGACATAAAAAACTGGCAGATTATCAACCAGTAGAAATGCCACATCCATCTATAACTACTGTGGCGGGGATGTATACCCGCAAAGGTATTTATGAGTTAATTGAGGCATTTAAAATAGTTGCGATAAACTTTCCGCAAGCACATTTATATTTGGTAGGAGATGGTCCAGACAGACCGATTTTCGAGTCTATGGTGCAAAATACAGATGTTAGTAATCGCATTCATTTTGAAGGATTTCAGGCAGAACCGCAACGCTATATGTTAGCAACAGATATTTTTGTTTTGGCTTCACATTGTGAATCTTTTGGCTTAGTGCTAACGGAAGCGCGGGAAGCTGGTTGTGCGATTATAGCCAGTGATGTAGATGGCATTCCTGAGACTTTAGATTATAGTCAGGCCGGGATTTTAGTGCCACCCAAGGATATTCCAGCCTTAGCTAATACTTTGACACAATTATTGAGCGATCGCCAACTTTTAGATCAGTGGAAATTCCGCGCCCAACAAAATTTAGAAAGATTTAGCGCCGCACGAGTCAATGAAGAAACACTAAATATATATCGTGAATTAATGAGAAAGGATAATATCATCAGAGTGATGGAAACTAGAGAATTAGCTAATCTTAATTAACTCTTTTTCGCTAATGTGCATCGCAATTCCTTTCTCGTAATAGGCAGCTTCATTAATAAAGATCGGATAAACAGTAGAATTTCCTTGATAGAAAATTTCTTCTCCTGTGAAAGTCATAAAAATAGGATCACCAGGATGCAAAGGTTCATAATCTTTAAATTGAAGTTGGGGGTGAATCATCGCCTGAATTTCCCCTACTTCATTTCTCGGATAATCAATCACACCAATTGATTTATAGACTGTTAGTGTATTATTTTTGGGTAAATCTTTTCCTTGATTATAGTCTTCAAAATAATCTAAAACACTATAAATAAGTTGTTCAGTCTGTTGAAATAATTCCGCATTTAAAATCCCTTGGGGTACAGCACCAACTTCAATTGCAAAACCCAAATCACACAAAGAACGTAGAAAACCACTACCTTGAGGTTGTTCATGAATATAAACCTTCACCAAAGGATTAACTGCACTCAAATCCGCAGCTAATTTGAGCAGGAAAGGATGCCAATTTCCCAGAATAATACATAATCCCATATTGGCAGTAGTCGTATGTACATCAATAATTGTATCTACAGATTCTTGATTTTCTGGTTGTAATATTTGTTGAATTTCTCGCGCCCTTAATTCCTCGTAACTTGAGATTTTAGAATTTGATAATTTATCTTGATTAAAGCAACGATTCAGATCCGTATCAATATATCTTGTCCGTGCAGCAATAGCTTTAGGATTACCAAGTAATGATAAAGTTTCAAAACTACCTCGATGAATTAAATGGGGATATTGCTGAAACTTTTTCACCAAGTAAACTCCCGTTAACTCATTACCGTGATTTCCCCCAACAATCGCCACCCGATGAATTTGATTCATAAATACCTCATTTATAAGCAACTTAGCTATGAAAGTGAACACATTCTATCAGTCCATAGCCTTTTGTGCTGAGATGCTGCATAAATAATTTTCTCACAGTCCAGATGCCAATAGCAAGAGGAAGGGAGTATAATTAATGATGATAAATTCTTAGATATTCTTTAAAAATAGGGGAAAGAGTATATAGTTTTTGATCATTTTCTAATTTAGTTAATAAAAATCTTCTTGTTAATGATTGTAACCCGTTAATTATATCCATTGATGACAATGATAAAAGTTGTTTTATCTCATCTCTAGATATAGGTTGATCATTTTGACTAATTTTCAATAATATCTCTTTTTCAACTTCAGATAATCTCATCCATATTAAATCAAATAGAGTTTTAAAATCTTCTGTTAAAATTAAACTATTTTCTTTGATAAATTCGGCAACTTCACCCTGAAAGACATCTTTAATTAAGATGCTGATATACTGTAAATATTTAGGATGACTTTCATATAAATTAATTAAGTTTAACCAAGTTTCCTCATTTTTTAATCCTTGATTTTTTAATATCTCTGTAGCTGCATGATCTAATCCTGATAATTCTAAACAATGAATTGGATAAAGTTCACTATCTAATGATATCATTTCTTGGCATTTTTCTTGACTAATTAGAATTAAACAACTTTCATGTTCAATTTCTGTAATCATTTGTAAGAAAGTTTTATAATCTTGATATTCAGGTTTATATTGTCCTGCAAATTGACAATTAACAAAGATATTTTCTAAATCATCTAAAATAATTAAGCATTTTTTATTTTTAAAGATATTAAATAATTGTTTTAATTTATCATCTATGTTTGGTTTAGCTTCCTGTTGACAAACATTCAATAAATCATCAATTAATAAATTTAGAGATTTAGGAAATTTTAAACTTCTCCAGATAATAACTTCAAATTGTTGGAGATTTAGATCAACAAATCTTTTCACAAGGGTAGTTTTACCAATTCCAGATAATCCTAAGACTGAGATTAAATGAGTACTTTGATTTAATAACCCATGAGATAAAAAGTTTAATTCTTGTTCTCGTCCATAGAAACGAGTGATTTTAGGAGATAGCGTTAAATCATGGTAAGCTAACTTAGCTTTTTCTGTATTATTATTTTCTTGATAATTTGATTTTTCATAATTAGAATAACAACTAATATGATTATTATTTCCAAAACTAACAATTCTAGAACAATTTTTAACTCTTTCCAGAGTCCAACAAAAATTAGATTTATTAATATCTTGACCTAGAATTTCAGATAAAAGTTTAAATAAATTCCTACTTTCATCACCGATATAACCCTCATCATAATCATAAATATTGGCAATTTGTCTATAAGTTTTACCCTGAAATAGTTCCTCAATAATCTTTTTTTGCAGATCATCTAAATGTTTATCAGTCTTAGTAAATACTAAATTATCCACAAATTGTAAAATTTCTGTAACAGTCATAAAACTTAGATGAGTTAATCTTTGTAGCCATTATAACTCAATCTGTTTCCAGATTATCAGGGTTTTTCAGGTATTTTCTTAAAATTTCTTAATAAAACATCAGAGAATATCTCATATTTTCTGGTATGACAAAAAAGTAATTAGGTATAAGAATGATTAATCAGGGTTAATTTAAGCAAAATAATTGCACGAAAACAATGGTTAATCAACTTTATTATGGGGACAATTTAGAAGTTTTAAGACGTTATATAAAAGATGAGTCTGTTGACTTATGTTATATTGATCCTCCTTTTAATTCTAAACGCAACTACAATCAAATTTATAATAATATTGGTGCAGAAGATAAAGCACAAGCTCAAGCATTTATTGATACTTGGGAATGGGATGATCACGCTATTCGGGGAATAGATGAAATTATTACTAATTATCATGGTTTATTTACTCAACAATGTATTGCTTTAATTACAGGTTTAAGTAATGTCTTAGGAAAGGGAAGTTTACTCGCTTATTTGGTGAGTATGACTTTAAGAATAACAGAAATTCATCGAGTTTTGAAACCTACAGGAAGTTTTTATTTACATTGTGATCCTACGTCTAGTCACTATTTAAAGTTAATATTAGATGCTGTTTTTTGTTCTCAGGGTGGAGATTTTAGAAATGAGATTATTTGGAAACGAACTACAACACATAATGATGGTAAACAAGGTGCAAGACAATTTGGAAGAGTCCACGATGTGATTTTATTTTATGTAAAAAATGTTAAAAAATCAATATTTAATACAGTTTATGAAAACTATTCAGATTCTTATATTGACTCTTCATATAATAAAATTGATGCTGATGGTCGAAGGTTTAAAACTTCTGATTTATCAGCCGCTAAACCAGGTGGAAATACCTCTTACTCTTGGAAAGGAACTTTACCTCCTGCTGGTAGATATTGGGCATTTTCTTATGAAAATATGGAGAAATTTGAGGCTGAAGGGAGAATTTATTACTCAAAAACTGGTAAGCCTTATTTAAAACAGTATCTTAATGAAATGCCTGGTATTAGTCCTGATGATATTTGGACTGAATTTCCGGGAATAACTATTAAATCTGAAAGATTAGGATATCCAACACAAAAACCAGAAGCATTACTAGAAAGAATAATTAAAGCCAGTTCTAATGAAAAGGATATAGTATTAGATGCTTACTGTGGATGTGGTACAACTGTTGCAGTTTGCCAAAAATTAGACCGACAATGGATAGGAATTGATATTACTTATCAAAGCATAAGTTTAATTTTAAAAAGATTAGAAGACAGCTTTAGTAAAGGGGTTTTAGATATGATCAAACTTCATGGTATTCCTAAAGATATAGAAAGTGCAAAAGCATTAGCAAATAAAGCAGATGATCGTACTCGTAAAGAATTTGAAAAATGGGCAATATTAACTTATACTAACAATAGAGCCATAATTAACACTAAAAAAGGTGCAGATAAAGGTGTAGATGGAACTGTTTTATTTTATGGTGATAAAGGTGAATCAGAAAAGGTGATTTTTCAAGTTAAATCTGGTAAAGTCAAATCAGGAGATATCCGAGATTTACTAGGAACAATGACGCTAGAAAATGCCAGTATAGCTATATTTATAACCTTAGAAAATCCTACAAAAGATATGTTAAAAACCGCTAAATCTGCTGGCTTTTATCAAAACAAACTCATGACTCATAGTTGTGATAAAATACAAATCATCACTGTTCAAGATATTATTGAAAATAAACAGAAGTTCATGATGACTTTAGCTTTTGAAGTTCTTAAAAGTGCAGAAAAACACAAAGAAATCAGAGTTAATCAGATAGAGATGGACTTAGATATCTAATAATTTAAAAAAATGCTATAATTTTCACAAGCTATATTAAACTTATTCACTATGTCTTCTATAGAAGTCACACAAGCAATTAACCAAATATCAGAATTATTCCATCTAGCGTTAAACGGAGAAGAGATTATTATTACCGAAAATCACCAACCATTGTTAAAACTAACTGCACTCAAATCTAAATCTCAACGTCCTCCTTTATTTGGTACAGATAAAGATATTATTTCTATTGCTGATAATTTTGATGCCCCATTAGAAGAATTTGCAGATTAATCATGTAAGTTAGCATTTTTTATTGTTTATTTAACCATCCTTCTAAATTAGGTATCTTACTAAAATAATTAATTCCCGAATTAGCTAATATCTGTTGAATATTAGTATTACCAAATTCCTTAGTATTCTCACTAAAAAAAGCTTTGTTAATTGATAAATTATTTTCAGCATGAGCTAAAATAACCTGTAAAATAAAATCATCTCTTTTTTGATTTTTCCCAGGTAGCAAAGGATTAGTTAAAGTAGCTTCTAACATTTTAATGCTTGGTTCAATCAATTCACCATGATTTTTTAAATATTCGAGAATATTCAAAAAACGTTTTTTAAAATCAGTTAATATGTCATCATAATCAATTAAAGAACTTTCTAAATAATTAACAAAAGATTGAGAGTTATTTAATTCTTTATTTCGTTTAGCTTCATTCATTTCTATTTGAATAGTTTGAGAAAAAGATTGACTACGTTTTTCTTCTCTTTCTATTGCTACTAATGTTTCCATTAAACAAATACTAGGAATGACAAATTGTAAATTATTTGAAGAATCATAGACAAAATCTTCTAATTCTTTGTTTCTTCCTTTGGCAATTGCCATAATTGAATTAGTTTCTAAATAAATAATCATAATAATTCTAACTCCTCTGTCGTACCATCAAACAAAAGAGTAAATAAGCCAATTTCCTTCATTTCCTCAATGTAAGGGGGGGTTTCACTTTTCCAATGATAAGCTAAATCTCTTAACCATGATTGAGTTAAAGTTATTAAAGTAGATTGATAGATGATTCCTTCGATGCTTTTTGGATTATAATGTTCTAAAACCTTTTTCGTGTCCAATCTTGCTACTTCTACAAAAGTTGGACTCTTAAAGATTCTCATGACATTAGAATTAACAAACATTAAAAAAGGAATATGCTGGTATTGTTCCATTTTTAAGATATTAAGATCCGGGGAAGAATACATAGCGGAAAATCTCACATCTATCATCAAAATATATTTATCATCTTTATCTTTAGCAGCAATTGCTGGTTGAAAATCAATTATAGTTGGAGGTTGTATTTTTAACATGGTATTTAACCTCTTGCTTAATAGTTTAACTACTTTTCATACAGGAAATATTTGCACTCAATTCTATCACAATTTATCAATAAAATGTGATCATAATAATTATAACTCCTCTGTGGTGTTATCGCACAAAGGAGCAAATCAGCCAATTTCTTTTATTTCCCCACCTTCAGGAGGGGTTTTAATTCAACTCTGTGGTCTGCTGTAGTATTTATGTCCTGCCATAGCCATTGCCAAAAATCCCCACATAATCATCCCGGCAATACTCAACATCCCGCTATAGATAATTAACTGAGCGCAAGAACTGATACCAATAGCGCGGGCAGCACTGAGAAAACTATCAAAGCGACCTTCTGTATAATTACTAACCGTAACTAGCAGCAATACCAACCCACCAATATAGGGTATAGCACCAATCCAACCCAAGGTAAAAAACATATCTAAAATGCCGCTATCAATAACAATTACTTCTATTTGTCCAGTTTTTTCATTTACTTTCCAGATATTTCCAAAGCCGTTACCGACAACATTAGAAAGAGCTAAATTCAGGTTTCTGTCATAAGTTGCGGATCTATCTCTAAAACTACCATCTTGTTCGAGATTAGAAAAACTTTCAAATCGAGTGGTAATAACTTTAGAAAGCGGTTCAATAGTTACCAAGGGAATAACACAGATTGTCATCACTAAAATTATAGTAATTAATCGCATTTGAATCTGGGGTTTTACTGAACCAAAAATCATAATAATTCCTAATAACCAGCCGCCCCAACTTGTTCGCACCTGGGAAAGTAAAAATGATAAATAACCCACAGCAGAAGCTGGGAAAATTAATGGACCAGTGCTGGTAAATAATAATAGTAACCCAGCTTGCATGACAGTCCCAAATGGACCTGGTGAGTGTAATGTACTCCAAACGCGCATTCCAAAGGGAATTGGGTGTCCAGCGCTGGTAAACATTTTAGATTCGATTAGCCAATATCTGTCCCATTCAGGAGCGACAACAAATTGATAGACACCGTAAGCTCCCAGGATGAGTACACACCAAATAAATGTTCTTTGCAGATGTTGACGATAACTGGGATAATCTCGCCAATTAGAAAATAGGTGAAAAGCAAAAATTATGGGACTTAACCAATCTAAAAAACTCCGAACTACAGGGAGTGGTTGATTGTAAATTAAACCTATTAAACATCCATAAGAAACTCCTATAGCAGCTAAAAGAAATGGCAGTCCCCCTTGACGAAGACTGCTAGGTAGATGTTTTAAAAAGGTGAATATAGTCAGGAATACGACTAAATAAGGTGCAATTAACATTTGTCGGGTGGGGTCCCAGCCAACTTTATAGTCAACTAAACGAGTGATTAAGGGGGTGAGAAACCATATCCACCAGGTGAAGCCGATATAGTGAATGGGATGCCGCAAGTATAAAAACGCCGCTACTAGAAAAGCAGTGGCGGGAAAAACGAGGCGTAAACTACCTGTACTGGTAAAGTAGCAAGCTGTGATTAGGAGGATAAAAGCAAGAATGATCATCCAACTTTGGGCAGATCGATCTTGGGGAGAAAATTGTTCTTTTAAAACTGTATTGAAAAGTATTGGTTTGGAAATCATTCTCTATGTTTGCCTATTTTGTATTAGGAAGGAGTATTTAAAGAGGTATTGAACGCAGATGAACGCAGATGAACGCGGATAAAGATTCTTAACTCCTGACTCCTACAAGATGGTGATTTCCTATCTTTCTATATTTTTGATATCCTAACCATCTTCCTTGTAAGGATGCTCGCAATTTTTTACTGGCAATTTCTTTTTGTTGGGGAAATAATCTTAACCATTGACATATTCCTAAACTTTCTCTTGTACCAACTAAAATTGACCAGGATAAAAATACAATTTGACGCAGGGGTGAAAGATGTTCTAATAAAATTAAGGTTTCGTTGTGGACTAGGTTAATTAATGCGGTGTCGTTAAAGTTGTGGCGTTGATCTTCATCAAATCTTTGGGCGGGATAGTGATCTACTGCAATGCTGGGATCATAAATCATTTTCCATCCAGCGCGTTTGAGGGTGAGGGCAAAGGACATTTCAAAATGTACCTGTGCGCCCGTTCCTTGCATTCTGTCATCAAATCGCAATTTGCCAATCGCCTGGGTACGAAAGCTCATATTCACACCTTTGATAACATCAACTTCACGGGGTGCGCCTACTCCTAAGTGATGGTTGCCAATGACGCGCCCCCACCATTGCAATTTACCAACTATGGGACGAGAACCATTTTCTAATTTGTCTCCTTGATACACCCAATCACGACCACCTACGCCACCAATGGTATAATTAACGCTGAAGTGAGTATTAATTTTTGCTAACCAATCCGGGTGGGGAGCGGCATCATCATCGGTGATGGAAAGAATGTCTCCCTGTACTTGTGCTAGTCCGGCGTTGAGGGCGGCGACGACTCCCGGCTGGGTGACGGTGACTATCTGTAAGGGGAGGAGGTGGGGCGGAAATTGGTGGAGGAATTGCTGGGTTTCTGTGTCTGTATCTCTGACAACAACGATCGCCTGATCAACTGATTTAGTTTGCTGTTGCAGTGCTTTCAGACACCGGGCTAGGTCTTGAGGACGGCGATAGGTGGGGATGAGAACGGTGTTTCTCATGGGTGATTAACTCCTCAAATATATTTAGATAGGTTTGTGCCATTGTTGACCAGCTATGTTGCTCGGCAATAGTCCGGGCAACTTTACCCATTTGTTGACGCAGTGAGCGATCGCTATTTAACAACCTAAGCGCATCGGCTAAAGCATTAACATCATCACAATCGTCTAAAACGATGCCACAGTCGGGATTAACTAAATCAGCCGCACCAGTAGTAGTGGCGGTAATCACGGGCAAACCTGAAGCCATCGCTTCAATCACTACAAGTCCAAAGGGTTCATAACGGGACGGAAACACAAATAAATCTGATGCCCGTTGAATTTGGGGCATATCATGGCGATAACCTAAAAAATGCACTCGTTCACTAATATTTAATGCTTTTGCCATTGCCGGATAAGGGCTATCTTGAGTACCACCGACAACTGCTAAATGTAATTTAGGAACTTTTACCAAAGCATGAAGTACAGTATCTAAGTTCTTCCGGGAAATCCGAATATCACCTGCAAATAAGGCCAAATTGACATTTTCAGGTAATCCTAATGCCGTCCGAGAACTGACACCAGGAGCAAATTCTTGTAAGTCTACACCATTAACAACAACCCGAATTTGTGAACGAGGTACACCAATATTTACTAATTCTTGGGCAACTTTTTTTGAGACAGCAATAATAATTTTAGATTGGCAAAAAGCTTGTTTTTCCCAATAAGCATTAGCCGCAGTAAATAACCATTGATATAACCCGTACAAATCTTTACGGTTATGGGAAATATGCACAGGCGATTTCAACCATGAACCATGCACAAAATGTACAGCATTGACATCAGTTGCCCCCATAGTAATCGCGCCATTGACTTTAATTAAATCCAAATTAGCTCGATTTTTACGCAACCAATCGGCACTTTTTTTAGCAAAGATGAAATTGCGAATAAATTCCGTAGGATACCTTGCTACTGGAATATAAATACAATTAACAGCATTATTTTCAGATAACTCTGGGGCAATTTCACTAGCTAATAATGTCAGATCATGACCACGACGAATGGCTTCTTGAACCACTTCATAATTAACTCTACCTTGACCATCACCTTTTCTGATTTTGTGAGTAACAATACAAATTTTCACTCATAACCTCTTGTAATTGACTAAATTAGGAAACTTTCCAAATTTTATTCGTTAAATTGGTAGGAATAAAACTGATAATTAAAGCGACTAAACTGCGTAAATTAAATTTTTGCTCACTTAAAGTTTGCCAAAAATAACGGCGAGCATCTGTAATTTTTTGATCTCGTAATAAGCCAATTCCTAAAGTTGTATTAGCTTCTAACCATTTGGTTTTAAAGTAGGACTTAAATTCCTGCAACCGTTGATCTTCCATAAAAGTTTGATAACAGAATAGCTCACTTTTACCTTTACGAATTTTCGCTTGAACATTGCGACTACCACTAAGCATAGTATCAGTTTGTTCATGCTCTCGATATTTGGTTAATTTTTCAGGAACATAGTAAACTCCATAGCCAGAAATACAACAAAGATAAGTTAAATATAAATCCCACATTCCGTCAACCTCTGAAGGAATATTATCCCAATTAAGCACACCATTTCTGATTACACAAGCAGCCGCAGTGGGAATACTTTTATCAATTAAGCCAATTTGAGTAAAATTTTTATGAACTCCAGGAGTGATTTGATCACGTTTATAACTGCGGGTATTGTTTTCAGTGGCAGCAATATTAATTTTACTATCACCATCTATAATATATTGGTCACAAAATGCCAAAATTAAATCGGGATTTGCTTCTAAATTGGGAATAAGTTTGGATAAAAAATCCTCATTCCACATATCATCATCATGGAGACTAGCCACATATTTACCTGTGGCAATTTTAAAACCATGAAACTGGTTAGCTAACATCCCAATATTTTCTTTATGTCGCCAAAATTTGATGCGTGAGTCTTGAAATGATTCAATTAGTGCTTGAGGATTTTCAGAACTGCAATTATCAGAAACGATAATTTCTAGATTTTGATAAGTTTGTTTAATAGCACTATTAATTGCTTGTTTTAGATATTCTGGACGATTATAGGTGGGGATAATCACGCTTACCAAAGGTTCGGAGGAGTTAATATTTAACATTGATTTTAGGATGAGAAGATAAACTACTTTTAGTTGTTGTTTGTTTTTGGGAAACTATCTCTAAAAAACGCAAAGCTGTAGGGACAGGACTATAATTTTTAATTGCCCAACTTCTTCCTTCTTGAGCAATATATTTGGTAATTTCGGGATTTTCTGTAATTCTATCTATTGTGGCTTGAACATTATCTAAATCTACACCAATATAATGTCGCCAATTTTCAGGCATTACAGGTAAAGTAATCCCATATTTTTCAAAATCAACATGAAATGTCACACATCCTGCGGCTAAAGATTCCCAAAATCGCCAACTATCCCATTGTAGAATTGTATTTGATTTTAACCGCAATTTTTTTATTATCCGTTGAATATTCCGATTAATTAAACCACCTGAATTTTTAGGCCAAGCAGGGACAAAAAAACCACCGAAACAAGCACAAGCGGTTGAATATTTGAGACGGTTATAGTAATTTGGATAATGACGTTTACCAGTTTGTAACCAATGGAGATGATGATAGGGTTCAGTTGGATATTCAGCTTGGTTATCAACAGTATTATTGATTTGGAAAATATCACTAATTTTTGGGATTAATAGGCTGGAACTAATATTTCTGACGGGATGACCAGTTTGCCAATGTCGAAAATTAATAAGTATTTGTCTTTTTTTGTCCTGGAAATTGGGAACTTCTTTCAATTCATGTAATATCCGGTTACTCAATCCAAAAGACCAGGGATAAAAATTATCTAGATAATTTAGATGGTGATTGGAATGGGTCTTGAGAATGAAATCAAATTGTTTATATTCTGGTAATTTATGATAATCTTTATCGTTATCATTACCATCTAAATAAACGGTTAAATATTTTCGTTCTGCATGAAATAAATTATCTGGCAGAGGATGATTAATATTGAACCAATTATTACTAAATACGACAATAGAACAGTCATCGGTTGTGATAGCTGGATCATGACGAAAGAGATATTCTTGTTTTTCCGTTGACTCTTGCCAGTAATTGATATTAGAAACAAAGGATATTCCTAATTCTCGAAAGCCTTCTCCTAAACAAATCAGCAAATGCTGAAATTGATCTTCTTTTTCACCTTCTCCTCTAGGTAAACAGAAAAAATATATTTTGCCATTAAAGTTAGTTAACTGTTCATGTTTCATGTTTTTGCACTTATTTATCTCACTTCATTTTGAATTTGATAGTATTGCCAAAACTTACCACGTTGTTGAAGTAACTCTTGATATGCTCCCTGTTCTACGATTTTTCCTTGTTCTAAAACCACAACTTTATCGGCTTTTGCAATAGTAGAAAGACGGTGAGCGATCGCAATTACTGTCCGTCCCACAGATAGCTTTTCTAAGGATTCTTGAATTAATCGCTCAGACACAGAATCTAAGGCACTTGTAGCTTCATCTAGAATCAGGATTTCGGGGTTTTTCAGCAATGCGCGAGCGATCGCAATTCTTTGTCTTTGTCCACCTGATAACCGCACACCTCTATCTCCTAATTGCGTATCGAAACCTTCCGGCATTTCTAGAATAAATTCTAAAGCATTTGCCAATCTTGCAGCTTCTTTAATCTCTGTTGCTGTAGCTGTTGGTGTCCCATAAGCAATATTATTCCCAACAGAAGTATTGAAAATAAAAGTATTCTGACTCACAACTGCTATCTGAGAACGCAGAGAGTTAATGTCAAATTTGCGAATATCAACTTCATCTATATAAATATAGCCATCAGTCGCATCATGAAAACGAGGAATTAAATCCGCAAGTGTGGTTTTTCCAGCCCCAGATGAACCAATTAAAGCCGTCATTTCCCCTTGTTTAATGGAGAGAGTTATATTATGTAAAACTCGTTGATCAGGACTATAATCAAAATCTACCGACACTAAATCAATTGATCTTTTAAAACCAGGAAATCTGAGTGCGCCATTTTGAAAATAGATTTTATCATCAGTTCTTAACAACTCCTTGATATTTTCCACTGCTCCCGCTTGGGTACTTAAAAAAGCCACGACTCCATTCAAATCTTGAGTCATAGGGATAATGCGGAACAGGACAAAAAAGAAAGTTAACAAAGCTGAAACTTTCATTAATCCTGTGGTTAAAGCCACAATAATCATACTAATTAGAATTAGCGTAGATATACTTTCAGCCAAAGGCTTAACTATCAAAGAAATCCAATAAACACTTTTCCACGTATTAACAATTTTTTCACTGGCTTGATAATACCGTTTTCGCTCAAATTCTTGAGTAGAAAAAGCATGAATTGTGCGAATACCTTCGATAAACTCTAGCACCCTAGCCGTAAAATTATCATTAGCAGAAGTAATCGCAAAACTACGCTCTCTAATTTGTTTATTTAGAGTGGATAATGCCACCGCTAAAAGACTAAATAGCAAAATAGAAACTATAGTCAGTTTCCAGGAAAGAATAAACAAAGAAATAGAATAGACAATCAGTGTAAAACTTCTAGTGATTAAAAAAGCTAGTCCACCAAAAATCTGCCTAATTCTCTCCATTTCACTGGTGAGTATATTAACTAATTCTCCAGATTTTTTATGACTAAAATAATTAAGAGTTTGAGCCTCTAACTGTTGAAAAATTCGTTTACGGAGATTATCTACTAAACTTACTTCACTAAACTGGATGCAAATTTGTCCTATATAATTGAACGATGCCCGCATACAGGTTGTAACAACAATTAAAGCTGATATTCGATATAATCGCTCTGTTGCGGAAGCATTAATTCCTAAAATCAAAATATCAAACCAGCCTATTCCTGTTTTCACAGGTTCAGCCCCAGGAGTAGTTAAGCTTTGCAAAAATACCAGCAAAAATCCTAAACCAAACCCTTCAAAACTGGCAGCTAAAGCGGAAAATACGATAGCTAAAATAGCCACAACTCGAAAGTGTTTAAATTCTCGTAATATTACCCGATTATTTTGCCACAAACTTGTAGCTTGAAAGATTTTCATTGTTGACGGTAGAAATTTGGAATCCATAAAAATTTTGACCAATAATTTTGATAATTAAGCACAGAAGCATCAATCTCAAGAAAATAAATATGCTTACATAGGAGCGCGACGAATAAAACGACCAAGAGCAGAACCACAGAGAATTTCAAATTTCTGCCATAGTATTTTTGCCATTGAATAAAGTTGAATAGGTGTTTGACTATGTTGCCAATATAATTTATCAGTTATGGTGGGAGAGCTACCTTCTAAAGCACTGAGAAGCAATTTTTTGCGCCAAGGTTTAATATTTGGAACTGTAGCGTGAGACATGATAGTCCCACCAGGAACAAAATCCATGCCGTCTGGTCCAACGGTACTCAAAGGATAATTAGTCAGCATCAATGCTAAGTTTAAATAAGTCTGATCTCCATACAGATATGGATAATGATGAAAGGTATTATCGTTATAAAGATCCTTTAAATTGGCATATCCTGCTATCTCACCCAATTCTTCTAATTTCTGCCAAACTTTCAAGATAGATTTGTAGTTTTTATGAACTCCAATGAAGCCACTATTGTAGTGATAATCTAACTCTCGTTCACAAGCAAAACCATTATTTTCAGCAAATTCTTTCCATGCTAACCGTCGAGGATGATTCGCTGGTACAAGATACCAAGAATCACCACAAAGAGCAATTCCTCGACTTACCCAATTTTCATAAAAATTCCACTCACATTTATTGACAATATCAGGATCAAAGTAAAATAAGGCATCAATATCTGGACAGTAATCTTCCCATAATTGGGACATAAAATCAGGTTTATAAAAACCTAGATGTTTTGGAGTTGTTAGTTTGACAAATCGGATTGCACAACCTTCACCTAAAGAAAACTCTTGATAACCATTTTCTGTTTTTAGATCCTTAGTCCAAGGTGGCACATTTCCCCGATAACCAGCCCAAATTATGCCTCGAAACCCGTGGTGATATAAGGAATTTACTAAAGCCCCCACACCATAATGATAGTCTTTTTCAAATACGGTACAAATCGCTGTTTGCATGATATTTCTTATTTTTTAATTAGGTACATAATTCATGGTCATCAAGATGATAACAGGAAGTATTCATCAATTAGATAAAAGCGATTAAAAACACAGAGTGAATATATTTATTCTAAACTATAGGCAAATTGACCTTATTCTCTATTTGCCATGCACCGCTGAAGTTATGTTTTTGATTTAACTTTTTGCTCTGGGCTTCTAAGCTTAATTTAACCGCATCTTCTAAAGACAAACAACGATTATTAAGTAGGCAAAATTTTCCTTGAAATAGATTCAATCCATTAGATAAATTATTTAGAAAAAATGTACCTAATACAACAATTAAATTAGTCATTTCATGTTTAGCTGTTGGGCTAAATTTAATAGCTCGAAAAAGTTGTCTATTTTCTCCCACATACCACTCATAATCAAACAACAATTTGGGAGAATATATTTGAATAGTTATCAATCCTCCTAGTATGACTGGACTCATAAACAGCAGCAGAAATAAAGCCCAAGTCCAATCAATGATGATTCGTAAATTCCTGAAAATTTGATTACCTTTTTTTGACGATTTTCGATAAACAGAAATGTTTATAAATATCGGCTTATTAGCTTTTTGACAAGCATTTGCCCAAACTTTTAATAAAGAATCACCAATTTTTGGATCTATGCTCACTAAACTAACTGGAGAATGTTTTAAGCAATCTATTAACGATGCTTCATTTTCTAGTGCAGCTAAATGGGGCTGTGGCAATTTTTCAGAAGCTTTCACTAATAACTTTCCTCTCCGCCATTGCAAGGTACATGATAGGAAGTTAAAATTTTCAGATGACTGAGGTATAATAGAGTTATTATTTAGACTAGAAATGACTGAAATTGGCATAGATTAAAAGTGATAAAGTAGTAAAAGATTGACTTGATCTCTACGATCAGAGAATTAAAATTTTCTCAATCGTAAAAAATACATTAAAGATCAGCAGATTTAAGTTTTATGACTAACCAGCGTTCCTCCTTGTAAAATTTGTTTATATTAAAATACATATAGGAATCCGCTTTGATTTATGAATTTATTTGCTCTTGTCTTTGAAAGTTAGATGATGGGTTTCAATCTCTACAATATAAGACTCTTGATAAATAAATCATCAAGAAACAACTTCTTTATTCACTCTTTAAATAAATATTACTTTTTTCTTCACAATATTAAGATATGGTAAAATGAATTAATGGTAACTAAATAAAATTAACCAACATTTTGTGTTTATAAAACATCTTATAGTTTGCTCATCAGGTAAATAAAAATAACTCTAGAGCGGATTAGTTCCTCAACTTAGATCCCCCACTTCTTAAAGAAGCTGGGGATCTTTAATCTTGTTGTTCAAATGCAAAAACCCCTGTCAAGTGCAGGGGTAAATCTATCGTAGCTGGTTAAATATTGAGCAAATATTCTGGTTTATTCTTCCATTACCGGTTGTAAAACCAATTGTTTTGGCTTGACATAAGGTACATAGGTGCTATCAGATGGAGATGCACCATTAGCCACAACACCAATCAAATTTAACTTACTCAACATCCTTGTGGCTTGATTAAGTTGGGTACGCGTTACTTTACCCATGCTGGCCATCATTACCACACTTCGACAAGAGGATGCTGTGAGCATAGCATCCACTAAACCAAGCACTGAGGGGGCATCTATGATTACCAAATCATAATTTTCTTCAAATGCAGCCATCAATTGGATCATGCGGGGAGAACTCAAAAGATGGGCAGGATCTGTCGGGATTGGTCCGGCTGTCAAAATATCAATGTAAGATGATCCAGAGTAAGGAACACTAATATGATTAGGCAGATTAACTTCACTTTCTAATAAACTGGAAAGTCCCTGTTCATTAGGAAGATTTAATTGTTTGTGCAGATTAGGATCGCGTAAATTAGCATCAATTAGTAAGACTTTTTTATGTAGACGAGCCGCACTCATGGCTAGACCTAATGCCAAAGCTGATTTACCATCATCTGGTAATGCTGATGTTACCATTAATGATCTTAAATCTGAGACTTTATTCAGCAGTTCGATATTTTTGTAAATGAGATCAAGTGATTCCCAGCGGGGAGAAGATTGTAATACTTGAATTGTCCAAGGAGCCAGAACTTCTGGTTTGCCAAATGGCAATTTAATCATTGATTCTCTGGGTCTAGCAGGTGGCAATTTAGGAGTTGTTCCTAATAAGGGGAGAGCAGCCTGTTTTTCTAATTCCGCAGTAGTATGTACAGCGTCATCAGATGCTTCACGAATGAAGGCAGCAGCCCCTCCTAACATTAAGCCAATGACTCCTCCTAATAAGAGATTTTGTCTCATGTTAGGCCCAGTTTGAGAACCTTCTTGTGGTTCTTCTACCACTTCCCAATTAAATCCACCTTTAGAAAGTTCTTGGCGTAACTTTTGTTCGGCTCTTAATAATTGTTCTAATCTTTCTCTGCTAAATTGTAGTTGGGGAAGAATGCGATTGTAATAAGCCAATAGAGAAGGAAACCGCTTGAGTTCGGCTTGTAATTCTTTCTCTTTTGTGGCTAAAGTTTGATCGCGGGCGATTAATGCAACGATGGTAGTTTGGGTTTCTACTAATTGACCTGTGAGATTCAGATCAATTTGTCCTAGTTGTCCTTGTTCTAAAAGATTGTCTCTAGAACTAAAGGCAGGATTCGTCTTTTCTCCTAAAGTTCTACTAACTTCTTTTTGTAAAAGTTGTTTTTGACTTTGCAGTTGTTCGTTTAATTTTTGAACGCCGGGAGTATCATCTGTGAAACGTAAACGTTCTTGTGCTAAAGCCAGTTCGGTTTTCTGGATTTCGTTGAGTAAGCCTTGGTAGCGGGTAGACTGACTCAAACGAGAAGAAACTAAGGCATTTTGTGGAGAACGGTTTAGTTGTACTTGCAAAGATTTTTGCTTTGCTAAAGCTTCTTCATACAAAGAACGAGTTGCTTGTCGTTCTTGTTGGACAGTATTTAAAGCTGTCTCTACGGTTTTAGCCTGAGCATCTGGATCAATTAGATTTTGATTTCTGCGAAACCTTTGTAGATTTGCTTCGGAAACAGTTACTTCATCTGTCGCTTTTCTTAATTGCTCTCTAATGACTTGGAGACCTTTTTGTAACCGCGAATTTTGCTGTTGTTTGTTGTATTCTAAATAAACTTGCTGTATTGTTTGCAGGACTTTTTGGGCTTTTCCTGGATCGTTACTGGTATAATCAACTTGAAATATTTTAGTGGCAACCTTATCCTCTGGACTCTTAATTTGAGTTAAGACTAAGGATTTTTTTAAATCCATTACGGTTAAGTCTGGATATTCAGCTTTGAGTTTATCAACTGCTTTTTTAATCAGTCCAGAACTCTGCATCAAGTTTAATTGAGTAGCAGTATCTACCTCCACATTAGTATCAGTGAATTGACTTTCTGTGTTATCAGTTTCTTTCTTGCCTTGATAGTTAGGTTCTACTAACAATTGCATGGTGCTTTTGAAGCTGGGTTCTGTTTTCAAGGTGATGATGCCAGCAATAGCAGTAGAACTCAGCAATACTAATAATAACCAGGGAAATCTTCGCAGAATTACTGCAAACATTTGTCCATAACCTGGTTCTGTTTCTGATGCTGGATTTATATTGGGATTTAGACTAGTTTGAACCACTTTTATTATCCTTATCTGCGATACACTACGCAAACACCTAAAAATTAAATGAATTAGCGATGCACACCTCTAATACCGCAGGGCAGAATTAAAAATTAAAAAAGCAAATTATATAAGCTTTCTAGGAATTTTTAATGATTAGTTATTTTTGCCATGCTGCACTAGTGGTCTGTCAATCCAAAAATGACGGGTAAAGGCAAGCAGGGGGAGAGGAGGGGCAGGGAGAGTAGGGGAGGGAAAAACAGAAGTTTTTTCCGATCATTAACCGTCAAAATAAATTTGACGAACTACTAGTTTTACCAATAACTTGCTCAACTTTACTAAAGAATGACTGTTCTGAGAAATTGCTAACAGCATGATTACGGATAGTTTCGTAATCCCAAGCTATTCCTCCAGCTTCGAGTATTGCTGCTTGTAAAGAGCATGGTGTTTGTCTTTTGAAAAACACCCCAGTTTTCCCTGGTATTTGAGTATCTAAGACTCCACCTGCTCCATAGGCAATAACTGGTGTACCACTAGCGTTTGCCTCGACTGGAACTAATCCATAATCTTCTAAAGCTGCAACAATAATTGACTTAGCTTTAGAAAATAAGTCTTTACGTTCTCTATCACTAACATGACCAAGAAATTGGATATTTGGTAATGCGTGGGCTTTTAATCTTTCTTGTTCTGGTCCATCACCTGATATTAATAAGTTCCAGCCTAACCAATTAAAAGCTTCGACTATTATATCAAGACGTTTATAACTTATCATCCGCGCCGATGCCAAGTAATATTCTTCTTTGGTATCGGAAAAAACAAAGTTGCTAGTATCAATTGGATAGTTAATGGCAATGGCTTGTTTGTGATAAATTTTTTGAATTCGCTGGGCAACAATGCTAGAGTTAGCAATGTAGAGATCGGGTTCTTGAGCATATTTCAGGTCTACATTTCTCATCATTTGAAAAACTCTTTCGATGAGAGGAGCAAAGTATCTATAATCTCCGTATTCCCGTAAATATGTTTCTGTGTCCCATAAAAAGCGGGTAACATTATGGCAAAAACAAATATGTCTAGCTTCAGGTTTTTTCCGTACTGCTTTGGCAAAACTGGTGCTACTGCTGATAATTAGGTCATAATCTTGGAGATCCAAGGAACGAAATGCAGGAAAATACAAAGGAGCTAACATCCGAAAATATTTGGTTGCACCAGGAATTTTTTGCAAAAATGTGGTATTGATAATTCGTTCACCTAAATCAATACTTTTCTGCGGGTCGTATAATGAGGTGAAAATGTCAGCATCGGGATAGCGTTTACACAGTAATTCAAATACGCGCTCTGCTCCACCGCGTTGAGTTAAGTAATCATGGACGAGAGCTATTTTCATACCGGATTCCCTACGACTTGGTAATTGACAATTGGCTTTAATATTTATTCTCTAGGAATTTAATTTTTCATGTTGCATTACTAGGTTTTATCACTTATTTTTTATCAATTAATTTATCTAGTTTAATATGAGCTTGAATCATGCAAAACCTCACAAGATTATGAAAATAATCTCTGTTATCTGTTGTATATATGTAAATTCAGAGGTTAAATGAAAATATCAGGAAACCTCTGAATTATCTTGTTGCTGATTTGAAAATTATGGCTCTTAGGTACTTGTTATGCTAATTTACCAGTCGGTAATAGGGAACTCTTAACTCTTAACTGGGAACAGGGCAAAGAGAAAAAATTTTGCCATAATATTCAAAAATATGGCTTATTTCTTCCGCACAGCAAGCTTTATGAGATTTCTTTGTTCAAATTTTGCAGATTATGTACTCAAGAGCCAAAATTATTTTGTGAGTGCTAAAGTTTTCGCAGGAGCAAAGTAAACGGTTTGTTCAGCGCGTAATTGATCGCAAAGTCTGCCTTCAGGTAGTTCCACGTCATCATAAGTGAGGACTTGATCTTTAGGAATATCGCGCTTTAAGCGACATCCTTCAGCCAGACCCATGGGGAGTAGGTTTTCTTGTTGCACAATGGGGGAATTTTCACATTGTCCATAGGTCATGTAATAACCAATACCATCAAGGGTTTCTCCGGCTGTGAGATCAATTTTGGCAGTGGTGACGACATCAACAACGGGACCTGCTATTGGTGCAAGCACAGCATCATGGAAGAGGACAGCCCGAGCTACGGAGAGGGGAACTTCAAAATGGCATAGGTGATAGGGGGTGTAGAAACTGTAGAGGGGGCCTTCACCGAGTTTATAAAGGTTGAGGTAATGACGTTGTTTGGGGTCATCGTGGGTGGCAAATACGAATACTCCTGGACCGGGTTTAGTGCCAACTACGTAATCAACGATACCGCCTAATTCTTGCAGTTGGTCAATGTCATACATTTTGGTCATTTCATCCACATGACCGCTGTAGTCATATCCCAACATCCCCCGCTTGGCTACTTTCATGCCTGTGCCGTTGGCGACTATGGCTTGCTCAAAGGAGATTTTTGTACCATCGGCAAAGCTTGTTACCATGGCGGGATTTTGTCCCCAGCGTTGGGCAAAACCGGCTTGGGTGGTAGGGTTGCGGTAGGGGTCTTGTAAACCTTTAATATTACCGCACAGGAGGGGTTTTAAACCGATGCTTTTGACAAAGCGATACAGGTTCATTTCTACCCCTGGTTGGTCGCCGTCACAGGCACTCAGGACGACTCCAGCGCGGTCTGCATGGACCTTGAGGATGGGACCAATTGTGCCATCTAGTTCGGCATTCATGAGGATGATATGCTTGTAATGAGCGATCGCACACATCACCAAATGAGCAGCATATTCAATTGTTCCCGTCACTTCAATGATTGCATCTATGCCATCTGCTTCACACAAGAGCATAGCATCTTCGGTGACTGCATATTTATTTTCAGAGATCGCCTCTTCTAAATCGGCTAAATTAGCAACAATCTTGATATCCTCAATTCCTGCTTCTAAATAAGCTCGTTTAGCTGAATCAATATGCCGATTAGAAATAGCCACCAACTCCATTCCTGGCACAGAATTGATAATTTGATTAGCAATGCCTCGGCCCATAAAACCAGCGCCAATCATGGCCACTTTGACTGGTTTACCTAATGCAGCCCGTGCTTGTAAAGCTTTATCAACAATAATCATGATTAAACTCCTATTAAAATAGATTCTAGTAAAGGCCAATTGCGATCTTTATCAGACATTTCCGTTGCATTCAATGGCCAAGAAATTTCTAAAATTGGGTCATCATAACGTAAACCTCGTTCATATCCAGGAGTGTAAAATTCACCCACTTGATAGACAACTTCTGCACCATCTGTTAAAGCTTGATAACCATGAGCAAACATTTCTGGGACATAAAGAGCGCGACGATTTTCTGCACTCAGTTCTACACCAATATGCGCTAGATAAGTGGGAGATTCAGGACGCATATCCACAATCACATCATAAATAGCTCCTTGAGTGCAGCGAATTAATTTTGTTTCCGCTGCGGGAAGAGTTTGATAGTGCATTCCCCGCAATGTGCCTTTTTGATGATTAAAAGAAAGATTACATTGGGCAACTGTTGGTTTTAAACCATGAGCTAGAAATTCATCAGCGCAGAAAGTTCGAGCAAAAAAACCGCGAGAATCAGGCTTTTCTTCTAAGTCAATAATGAAAGCACCAGCAAGTTTAGTAGAGGTAAAAATCATGGTTATTTAGGAAAGTTTTATTGAGCATAACAGAATCGTAGGGGCGTTCGCGTAGCGTGCCGTAGGCATCAGCATTCGGACATAAAATTAATGGTTTTGGCGATAGATTATCACCCGAATGCTTCGCCCTTACTAATGGTTTTGGCGATAGATCATCACCCGAATGCTTCGCCCTTACTAATGGTTTTGGCGATAGATCATCACCCGAATGCTTCGCCCTTACAAGATTTCAATTCTTGCATTTTAGGTTTATACCTTTAATCCTAATTGTTGACTTATTTTGGGAAAGGTATCATCATGATATTGTGTACAAAGTTCAGGTCGTTTAGGAGAGTTAGCTGTGTATGTAAAAAATAGTGTTGACCGCTCTTGGTTTCTCACAGTTCCGTGATGCAAAATATTTCTTACATCTGCAAAAATCACAGTTCCAGCTTTACCAGGACATGATTTCCAAGTTGATTTAGGAATGACTTTCATCATTTTATCATCGTTAATTCCCAAAAAATTAACACGCCATAATTCATAATCAACTTGATAATTTTTAACCTGATCTAAAGCATTAGTCGGTAGGGGAATGTATTCAAATGGTCCATGTTCTTCAGTCACATCATTTAGATAGATAATGACTTTAATCATGCGTCTATCTTCAGAATCTTTATGCCATAGTAAAGTTTCCAGTTGTTTTTTATTAGGAAAGTCTTTCCGCACATGAACACCATGAAAAGCAATAGGTAAACCTATATAATGTTCAATGATGTTTTGTAATCGGGTTTCAATTCCCCAATTAAAGAATTCTGGTAAATCTGTAACCGTATAAATTTGCGGTAACTTATATCCTGCATGGATATCTCTGGGATTTACCATACTATCTGCACAAGTATTAGCAGTAGCTAACATTTTAGCAGTAGATGAAAAACCTAAATCTTCTAAAGATGTGATATAAACACCTGATTTTTTCAGAGTATTAACAATTAACTTATCTTCTGAACTAATAGCAGGTAAATTCTTAGCATGATGCCAAAGTGATACCCGATAATTTAACTCAGAACTTACAGTTGAAATTTTGTTAAGCATGACAGGAATTTCCGTCCTCTTTTAACCTAATTAACTTGGTTAGATAACTCCGGTTTGGGAAAAGTATCATCCCAATATTGAGTACAAAGTCCTGGACGTTTTGGTGGGTTAGCTGTGTAAACAAAAAATAGTGTAGATCTTTCTTCAGTGCGGACAGTTCCATGATGTAAAAGTCGGTTTGTGTCAACTAAAATTACTGTACCTGCTACACCTGGACAAGTTTTCCAAGCAGATTTGGGGACGATTTTATTTAATGTTTCATCATTAATTCCTTTGTTATGAATCTTATAATAAAGACGATAAAAATTCAACCCCGAAGTAAAAGATGATGGTACATATCCAAAAGGTCCTTGTTGTTCGTCTACATCATTTAAATAAATGATGATTTTTACAATGCGGCGGTCTTCAGAATCCCTATGCCAGAGCATTGTACTGAATTGACTTTGATTAATAAAATCTTTGCGAATTTGGACACCGTGATAAGCAACAGGAAGACCAATATAATTTTCTAGAATCTTCAGCAGTTTTGATTCATTTCCCCAGGTGAAAAAATCATTTATGTGTGTAACCGTGTAAATTTCTGGTGGATTTTGGCATGAAGAATTATAATTAGACCTGCCCATGCTTGGTAAAAAACCATGAGCAGCATTCAGTAATTGTGAAGTAGAAGGTAATCCTAATGCCTCAAGAGTTGTTATGCAAATTCCTTCATTTTTAAGAGAGTTAGCAATGATCGAATCATTTCCTTCTAAGACAGGCAAATTACCCTTGTGCTGCCAAAGTTTCACTTGATAAGCTAACTCATCTTTTAAGACTGATATTTTTTCTATAACGGTGTTAAGCACAATCCAAATCCCTACCAATCAAAACTTATTTTGTCCAAACAATTGCTGATTTATCCCTTATAGTTTCTGACTTCTGAAGTCGTTGTTCTGTCCATTTCTGTTTCCGCTACTTTCAATTCTCTCATTGGTATTAATTCAAAAGCAGCCACACCTACTAAAGCTAAAAAAGGAATTACTGTCTTAATAGCCGATACAGGCCATCTTCTCATCGCTCCTAAAAAAACTTTCAGGTCTACTTCATGGTAGTTTTGTAAAAGCATCCGACAACAATATGCTTTAGAATAACCAACTTGCTCAAGTTTTAAAATCACTTCAGGTATATGTTGGTATTGCATTAAAAGTGCAGCCTTTGGTTGTTTTTGCCAATAACTCACACCAACAATACATTCTAAATAGACATCTTTAGTGACAATTACTTTGCCATTAGCAGCACAATAACCGGCTAAATATGCTAAAGATATCCAATTATTACTAGCAGTTGGCCAAATTTGGAGAGCGCGTTTAATTAAATCAGTCCGATATACTGTAGCAGTTAGAAAAATTACCGCTCCTACACTTTTAGTAAAACAATGTTCAAATATTGCTTTACCATCACCTTTACCATCTTCAGTATCTGCATCAAACCAGCGATTACCAACTATTTTTGGTGGATGTACTGCTTCACCAGTAATTTGATTTCGACCAGAAAAATTCAGAAACAATAATGATAAATCATCAATATTTTTAATTTTATTTATCACATAGGCAACTGCTCTTTCCTGAATTGGATCATCATCACCAATTGTCCAAACATACTTGGTTGTAGCAGAACTTAGGCAATGAAAAATATTTCGCATTACGCCTATGTTTTCAGGATTTTTATTTGATTTGAATGTGATATCTTGGAGAAGATTCTTCCATTTATTAATGATAGATTGAGTATGATCCGTAGAACAGTTATCAGAAACTAAAATTTCACATTCTGTTTCAAATCCTTTAATAGCCTGAGATAACCAAGTTAATTGTTTATCTAGTAAATCGGCTCGATTGTAAGTAGGAATAGCAATAGTTAGGAGTTTGTTCATGGTTTCTGATAGAAAAAAATTTGAGAAACTTCATCAAGCTATATCTGATTTTTTCTGATTGAAATTCAGTTGATAGATAAATTTTCCTAGCAATTGCAAGTAGGTAATTATAATATTTGTGGCTAGAACTGGCCATCTTCTAAAAGCACCTAGTAATATTTTCCAATCACTCAGTTTGAAAATATTTTCTAGAATCATCCGTTGGCAAAATTGAGGAGAATATCCTAAGTTTAACAACTTCAGATAAACCTCCGGTATATAAACATATCGCATCATTAATGACCAGCGAGGATTTTCTTCCAAGGAACTAGCGTGCATTGTGCATTCCAAATAATTATCTTGAGTGACAATTACATTTCCATGAGCCGCACAAAATCCAGTCCAATATGCTTGGGATGCCAAATTTTTACAAGAAGTAGTCCACTGTTGTAAAGCTTGCTGAACTAGTTCAGTTTTATAAATGGTAGCCGTCATGAATAGTACCCCACCAAAACTACTCTGTAAATACTGTTCAAATACAGGTTTACTATTAGTGATTATTTCATCACTATCACTAGGAAACCAGTGTTTTACCAAAACTTGATTTGTTTTGTGATCACGTCCACAACAGTTAAGAAACATCAGTGATAAACTGGGATTTCTTTTAATTGTAGTTACGACATGAGCTAGGGTTCTTTCCTGAATTGGATCATCATCACCCACAGTCCAAACATATTTACTACCAGCAGCTTGAAGACAAAAAGCAATATTCGGCATTAACCCTATATTTTCCCGATTTCTATTCGCTATAAATACAGTATTACTAAAAACAGATTGCCATTTTTTGACGACTCCTGGTGTATTATCTGTTGAGCAATTATCAGAAATAATAATTTCACATTCCAATTCAAAACCTTTAATTGCTATTGCTAACCAAGCCAGTTGTTTATCTAGCAATGCAGCACGATTGTATGTAGGAATAGCAATAGTTAGTAACTTTTGCATAATACGATAATCTTGGTACAAGGATATTACTTGGTATAAATTTAAAAGAGGCTTTTAAATCGAATATCTTGAATTAATAAAATTCAATTTAATCCACCTTGATGCAATAATGTTCGGTTAAGAAAATGTAGGTTGGGTTGACGTATGTTACCCAACACCCAACAAAATTATTAATCATGTTGGGTTTTGCTGTCGCTCAACCCAACCTACGATCTTTTCGGAAGAAATTAATAATTTTCCTGCTTATTCCAGAAAAAATCTTTGTCAATTTGTTCTGTGCGAATTAGATACTCTAATTGTTTCAAGCGGGTGAATCCTCTAGACAAGAAAGTATCTTCATTCATATCAATTTGCTTGAACAAACTAAATAGTTGACTAGCACCAAGTTGAGCATTCCAATCACACTTGAATCCGGGAAGAATAGTGTTAATCTTTTCAAAAGATACTCGATAGCTGCGATTATCTGAACCGTTAGTACCAAAAGATAATTGACAACCGGGAAAGACATCAGCAACGATTTCTGCTATTTCTTTAACTCGATAATTATTCGCTGTATCACCAACGTTAAAGATTTGATTGTGAATAATATCTCTGGATGCTTCCAAAGCACAAACAATGGCTTTACAAATATCTAAAGCGTGAACTAATGGCCGCCACGGTGTACCGTCACTGGTCATTTTAATTTCTTTGGTAGTCCAAGCCAAGCCAGCCAAGTTGTTTAAAACAATATCAAATCGCATTCTGGGAGAAGCACCAAAAGCAGTAGCATTCCGCATGAAAGTAGGAGAGAAATCATCATCAGCTAATGGTTGAACATCTCTTTCTACTAATGTTTTACATTCGGCGTAAGCTGTTTGTGGATTAACTGGTGATGATTCTGTAATATCACCTTCACTAGCCACACCGTAAACACTACAAGAAGACATATAAACAAAGCGACGGACACCTACTGATTTTGCCAAATTAGCTAGACGAACTGAACCTAAATGATTAATATCATAAGTAATGGTAGGAGATAATTGTCCAGTCGGATCATTAGATAATTCCGCCATGTGAACAATAGCTTCTACACCTTCTAAATCTTCGGGATTGATATCACGAATATCTTTATTGAGGGTTTTAGCTGTTAAGTTAGTGCCATTATATAGCCAACCAACCTTATAAAAACCAGTATCAACACCAAGAACTTCATGTCCTCTTTGCATTAATAAAGAAGGCAATAAAGAACCAAGATAACCTTCCGTTCCAGTTACTAAAATCTTCATGATTGTTAAAATTTTTGATGTGTGAAAATATTTTGTTGCTTGAAAAATCCGCAGATAAAATTCTCTTTTCTTCCTCTGGAGCGCCTTTGCGTCTCTGCGTGTTAGCGAAGCGGGGCGAAGCCCGATAAAAAAATGTAGTTCATTCTACAAAGATGCTAAACTGTGCAAATGAGTAGGTTCTGGTATTTGCTTAACTATAGCTTTACCAATTTCCAAAGAAGAAGTTGCAGCGGGTGAAGGTGCATTGCAAACATGAATAGAGTTCTCACCTGCAATGATTAAAAAGTCATCAACAAGCGCACCATTATTCATCAATGCTTGAGCGCGAACTCCTGCATGAGTAGGAATTACATCTTCTGCTTGAACTTCGGGAATTAGTGTTTGCAGACTTTTGACAAATGCTGCTTTACTAAAGGAACGAATGATTTCTTGAATCCCTTCGTCAGCGTGTTTTGCTGCTAATTTCCAAAAGCCGGGATAGGTGATCACTTCGGCAAAATCTCTAAAATCAAAGTCGGTTTTTTTGTAACCTTCACGTTTGAGACTGAGAACTGCATTTGGTCCCGCGTGGACACTGTTATCAATCATCCGGGTGAAATGCACACCGAGAAAGGGGAAATCTGGGTTAGGAACTGGATAAATGAGAGTTTTGACCAGATAGCGTTTTGCGGGGGTAAGTTCGTAATATTCGCCGCGAAAGGGAACGATCTTAGCTTCAGGATTAGCTTTACCTAATTTTGCAATGCGATCGCTATGCAATCCGGCACAATTGATCACAAATCGAGTTTCAAAACTGCCCTTGTTAGTTTCTAATACCTGATTTTTGCCACTGCGGGTAATTTTCACAACTTGGGTATTGAGACGTAAATCTCCCCCTTGATTGCGAATTAATTCCGCGTATTTTAAACAAACTTGTTTGTAATTAACAATTCCTGTACTAAATACCCGAATTCCACCTACACAACTAACATGAGGTTCAACTTCTTTGACTTCTTGAGGACTAATTCTTTTAACAGGAATACCGTTTTCTAAACCGCGGGTGTAGAGATTTTCTAAGCGGGGTAATTCTTGTTCATTAGTGGCAACAATTACCTTGCCACAAACATCATGATCAATATCATACTTTTGGCAAAATTCTACCATGGAACGGCTGCCATCCCGGGAGAATTTCGCCTTAAAACTTCCTGGTTTATAGTAAATTCCCGAATGAATTACACCGCTATTATTACCAGTTTGATGAAATGCCCATTCACTCTCTTTTTCTAAGACTAGTATTTTGGCATTTGCATAACGTTCTCCTAAAGCCATGGCGGTGGAAAGTCCAACTATTCCCCCACCAATAATCGCAAAATCATACATTAGTAATTTTTCCTAAATCCAAAATTTCTATTCCCAAACTTGCCAAGGAGCTTTACCACTTTTCCAAAGGTCTTCAAGATAGTTTTTATCTCTTAATGTGTCCATGGGTTGCCAAAAACCATCATGTTTGTAAGCCGATAACTGTTCTAAATTAGCTAACTTTTCTAATGGTTCTTTCTCCCACACAGTTGAAGTATCAGCAATAAAATCAATTACTTGTGGTTCTAGAACAAAATAGCCCCCATTAATCCAAGCACCATCACCTTCAGGTTTTTCTTGAAAACTGGTAATTTTAGTTTGTTCTTGTCCTAAAGAAATTGCGCCAAATCTTCCTGCTGGTTGCACTGCGCTAAGTGTTGCTAATGTCTTTTGTTCTTGATGGAATTTAATTAATTCTGTAATATTGATATTACTGACACCATCACCATAGGTAAAGCAAAAGGTTTCATTCCCAATATGTTCACGAACTTGCTTTAACCGCCCACCTGTCATTGTAGTATCACCTGTATTTACTAAGGTGACGCGCCAGGGTTCAGCATATCCAGAATGGACATTCATTTGATTAAATCGCATATCAAATGTCACGTCTGACATATGTAAAAAATAGTTAGCAAAGTATTCTTTAATAACGTACCCTTTGTAACCGCAACAAATAATGAAATCATGAATACCGTGAGCAGAGTAAGTCTTCATTATGTGCCAGAGAATTGGCTTACCACCAACTTCAACCATGGGTTTGGGTCTGATACTGGTTTCTTCACTTAACCTTGTACCCAGACCTCCTGCTAAAATCACTGCTTTCATGTAGTTACCTCAAAAATTTGCAGGTGGGTGATAATTTCAACTGATGGAAATGAAGAGAATGCACAATGATGGCAGAGAACTTGAATACTTTTTTCTTTCTCTTTCTTGGGTAGATAAACATAATTTAACTGTTATTTTCTAGAAAATTATAAAGAATAAGTAAATTAAGATATTTTATCTGTAAAATATTTGTAGGAGGAGTCAGGAGTCAGAATAAGAAAGAAGAAGAAAGAAAGAAAGAAAGAAAGAAGAAAGAAGGAAGAAGAAAGAAGAAAAAATAAGAAGAAATAAGCAGAAATAAAAGTCTTTTTGTGGTGGTCTTTTTTCGTAAATTTTGTACCTAATTCAATCCACATACTGCGATAGTAATTTTAATCACAAAAACAAAAACCCCCGATTTCTTGATGAAGTCAGAGGTAGCATTTTAACTGTTATTTTTACCGATTATTGACATTTTAGATGATTTTAATTTCTTCCTTATTCTTCCTTATTCTTCCTTATTCTTCCTTATTCTTCCTTCTTATTTTTTCTTCTCCTGACTCCTGACTCCTGACTCCTGACTCCTTCTATATCAATTACTTTGTCCAAGTAGGGTTGAGTTAGATAATAAACTGTCACATTTATTAGCGACAACAATACAAATGCTACTGAGGGACTGTTGATAATTATCCATATCATTTTCTTCTAAAGAAACTTTAGCGGCTGCTTCTAAATCCGCAACTGCTTGAACATGATTTTTATCAGCTATACCTTCTCCATATTGTGCTAGTTCATAGTAGGCCATACCACGTTTTAGATAAATTTTAGCCAACCGGGAATTGAGTTTAATTGCTTCAGTAAAATCGGCGATCGCTTGTTTATATTCTGCTGCATAATCAGTGCTATATTGAGCCATTTGATAGCGAACCGAACCCCGTTGAAAGTAAGCATCTACTTTTGATGAATTGAGTTTAATGGCTTCAGTAAAATCGGCAATTGATTTTTCGTATTCGTGAAAAGAATTATTGATGTATTTATTGATTTCAAATCGCACAACACCCCTTCTGATATAAGCCTCAGCATCATTTTTATTTATATTGATGGCAGCATTAAAATCCGCGATTGCTTGTTTATATTCTCTGTTAGGGTCACTACTATAGTTAGCAAGCATATAATAAGCATTACCGCGATTTACATAAGCTTTAACTTCTTGAGGATCTAACTTCAAAGCTTGGTTATAATTAGCTAATGCAGCTTCATAATTATTTAAATTGTACTGGGAATTAGCCAAATCTATATAGCTTTTAGCAGACTGGGGATTCTTTTCAATAGCTTGGGTAAAGTTGACCACTGCCTGTTCATAGTCTTGCCGTTGATAAGCAGTATGACCACGCTGATAATAATCCGTAAAAGAAAGCTTTGGTAAATCAGGAGTTTGATTAGCAGCACGAGACATCAAACTTTGTTGAGTATAAGGATTTTGGGAAACAAAAGGACGGGTAAATTTAATCATTACGTCCAAATAACCCAAAAGACCCAATCCCATCACCCCAACAATGAAACCGTATACCTTGGGGTTTAACTTTTTCCGAGACGGAACATGATAAAACTGCTGGTTTATGGGTTGCCAATGATAGACCGGATAATTTGATTTTAATGGCTGAGTAATCCGTGGAGTCGGAACATAGCGACGTTTAGACTGAGGTTTTTGGCGTGGTTGCAGATGTTGTTTAGAAGCGATCGCTACGAGTGACGGAAACGGATCTCTTCCACCTAATCGTCTAGTCCTCTCACACCAAGGACATTTATCTAAATGATTATGATAAAGATGCTGAGGATTAGCCGCACAAGTCAGCAAACTTTCCTCCACTGCCGCTAATGCCGATAACCAAGTTTGAGCATTAGGACGTAACCGGGGATTGTCATGACCATCTTCAAAACAACGCACAAATAAATCCTGTAAGCTGGGATGAAGCAGATCCCAACCAGGGGAAATCGGAGTGGGCAAATAGGGGACTTGTTTCTTTTGACTATAGGTAAAATGCCCAGAAAGTATCCTCCCCTGGTAGGTTGGAGGTTCTATCCCACCTTGAAATATCCCAGAAAATGGGTGAGTTCCTTCCATTAACAATTGGAAAATCAGTACAGCCAACCCAAATAAATCATGATAATTTTCGCGGTCATAATCAGCAAAAGTTTTATTCTGTAATTCTGGCGGAGTATACTCAGCCTTACCCACAGAACAACGATAGACCAGATTTTCTAATGGTTCGGTCACTTGGAACGAATCTGTATCTACCAATGTCACCAATGCCGTATCACTAACCAGAATATTTGACTCATTCACATCACCAATACAGTATCCGCTGGCGTGCAAAGCCGCAAAAGCCGAGGCTAGGTTACGGGCAGTCCGTAATAAATACTGATAATTAAACAATGGGCAATGTTGTCGGCGAATCCCCGGATTATAAAAATCCATAATTGGCCGCATTCCCCGAATCCGGGGCATAATAAAGCCCACAATCTTACCGCTACTATCTGCTGCTTGCAACAACTCCTGTGGCCAAGCAATGGCAATATGCCCTAAATTGTCCGTCGGATTAACAGGAGGATTAGCCAGCATTGCCCGCAGTTTTTGGGCATAGGAGATAGTTGGTTTGTGATAGATTTTCGCCACTAGATTGTCATCCAATGGCACTGCATAGATACAAGCTTCACCACCATGTCCCACACTGACAGAGAGGTTGAGAATTTCCGGGTTGGGAAAACGACGTAGTACCTGCATGGCAGAATTAAGGTTATGTGAAGTAATTGGAATCAGTCAAAAGTTCAGCAACTCAAGAGGATGGCTTTAGCTGGTTTGACACTCTGCGTGTCTTTAGACACGCAGATTCTTTAAGACCTGCTTAAAAAGGATAGTCAATTATCCTCCTAGACGCTCAAGGCAACTACCAGTACGACAGGTATTGCAATTACGCTTACTTTTGTTTTTTTTTGCTGCTTTTGTGAGTCCATCAATTTTTAATGTTAAACGCTCCATGGTTTACCATTGCTTGTTTACCCAGGCTACAGCTATGCCGAGACGAGATAAATCAGGGGTTTCTCCTTAATAAAACACTTCTTTGCGCTGATGGTTATTCCTACTTGCTAATTAATTCTATCATGTCACCGCGAATAAATTCG
>NZ_JAQMTJ010000144.1:0-9750 GCF_028330815.1 Dolichospermum lemmermannii CS-548 | reverse complement strand
AGTAAGTAGACGAAAATAAATCAAAGTAGATTAAGTAATGTAAAAAATCTGGAGATGATTTCGTAGTAAGGGCTTCAGCCCTCAAATGAGGAATAAATTCCTCACTACAAACTTTGAATTATTCAAGCCGTTCTACTTACTCCATACTTTATCTGCTGTTAACACAGGCAAATTCAAGCGTTTACCTAAAGCAAGACAAGCACGATCTCCTAATGATAATCCTGCACTTTTGGTTAAACCTCGAAGTTTAGCTATAGTTATAGCATCTTCCTCATTGCAAGCAATAATTTCTAGACTATTTTCTAATAATCCTTCATCTCTCAATCGTTTAATAATTTCCTCTGGAGATTATCCTAAATCAACAATTTTTGATAATACCTCTACCCAATTAATTATACTGATATAACACCCATTAATCAACGTATTTTCCACAATTTCTGCTCCTGGTTCATCTCTAAGATAAGCTAAAAAAGCAGAAGCATCTAACACAGATTTATTCACTTAAATACTCCTGTTTGCGTTCTTGAATAAGTTCATCTACCAAATTTCTATCAGGTGATTTATCTTTTAATAAACCTCTTAATTTTTTAACTTGGTTTTTGAGACTAACTAATTGTAATGTACCATTATCTTCAAGAGTTAAAATTAATCTATCTCCAGATTCTAAATTAAGAATTTGTTGGATTTCTTGCGGTAAAGTTAAACGTCCTTCCGGTTCAATATCAAGCGTGTATTGTTGAGAAATTGATGAATTAGCAACTGTCATAACTTTAGATTTCCTTTTTTCTAGCTATTTACATTTTAGCAAAACTCCAACCTAACTCCTTATCAAAACACTCAAGCCCGAATCACAGTAATTCTGCGTTGATTTTCCGTCACCACAACCTCAGTTGATAAACGTTCTTCCATTGGTAGGGCATTTTTCCGCCTATCAAACACAAATAACCAACCAAAATCCAACCCCAACCGCCCTAAATAAGATTCTAATTGTTCAATCCCATCAGTTTGGGGGTCACGCTTTTTATCCCGCCATACCTTTAACTCAATACCTAGCGTGACATCTTTATAACGCAGACATAGATCCATTCTGTCACTACCAATGGCATATTCCCGTTCTAGGATTCCACCACCATTAATAACACGATGCAAAAAAGCCATTAATACAATATGCGGCGCAATTTCATGATAGCCAGTGCTACCTAATAACAGTTCTCCGTGCTGTCGCCAAAACTTGAGAAATGCTGCAAGTAACGCATCTATATTTAATTCACCTTCTGGGGTTAACCAAGTCGGTGCAATCCTTGGTAGAGAAGCCATTGGTGTCACTGTTAATACTCTGGGTAAAACTTCCCGATAAATGGGATTAGCAATAGTTAATCCTCCTTGGGGGTGCATTTTACACAAACCCAAATCAATTACAAATTGAATATCATCGTTGGGTATATCCCCCAATTCTAAACCTGCTAACATCGGTTCAATAATTGCTTTTATTCTTGGTTCTCGTAACCGTTCAGCTAAACTATCTAAATGAGTATCTTGACGAGCAATTAATATTTCCTTTGCTTGTAAAATATCTTCTTTTGTAATAGTAATATTTCTATCTTTAACCATTTTTTCTACAATTTCTTTAGCTAAAGCATTCACTAACCAAGGTTGTCCTTGGGTTAAATCAAAGGCTGTTGCTGTTGCTTCTGGTGTGAAAATTTGTCCTGTTGCTACTGTATGTTGTTGATATAGTTCTCCCACTTCTTCAATATTAAAATTTCGCATAGTTATAGAAGCAACTTTAATATTAAAAGGACTGGATGTATTGAGTCGTTCACTACCACCAGATGCGACTTTATAATCTCGTACATCTCTTAAACCAATTAATCCTACAGATGAGGGAAAATTTTCGGGACGATTGGGAAAACCATCTCTTAATTGTCGTAAAATTGAAATTAATGTTTGATCTTGCAAAGAATCAATTTCATCAATCAATATTACCAAAGGTCGGGTTAAAGATTTTGCCCAACCTTGTAAAAAAGCCTTAATTCTATTTCCTGGTTCTTCCTGTTGCCATTGTTTCACAGGTGGTTGTAATTCTTTGGGTAAGCGGATAGAAATTGTATCATACCAAGTTCCCAAAATCGCTAATTCTGCCGCACCGGGGTCATGATTAAATGCACTTCCTACCTCTACTGATACCATGACTGCGGTATAATTTCCGGTGGCGGTAAGTTGCTGTGCTAGGGCTAACATTGCGGTGGTTTTCCCTGTTTGTCGTGGTGCATGAAGGACAAAATAACTTTCTTGTTCAATCAGTAACGATAAATCAGGGAGACGAATTGTAGCTGAGATGGTATAGTTTTTTTCGGGGTTACATGGACCTGCAATATTAAACCAGCGAGACATCATGATTTTGGCAGTTGGTGAACTCTTTAAGTTTAGACGATTTTGGGGTTAAGGATGGCAGGGAAGTCAGAATCAAACGCAGATAAACGCAGATGAACACAGATAATTTTGTGCATCATTTAGATTAGGAAATGCTATATCCCTTCAATTTAAATCATGACCTGTTGGTGGTGATAGATCCATTACTTCGGTAAACCGGGAATATTTCACCTCACTGGTTGGGGGAAACTGTGCGGAAATACCCATTAAGCCGACTTTGATATCCTCAAAGAAAATCACACCACCTATTCGTCCGCTGGCTTGGAATGGGCCATGGAAAAATTGATGTCGGGGAATATGGATAAGGAGAGAGTTGGTAATTTTGACGTTTTGACCAAATAGTTGTTGACAGGTTGTTTTGACAACTGCATCTATATATTGATTCTGGACACGTTGACCCAAGTTGATGAATTCGGGATGATCTGCAAAATGATCCATGTAATATGTCCAGATGTTAGACAAGTCTTTGTCTTCAGTGAGGATTTGCTTGAGTTCCTGCCATCGTTTGAAATTCATAATGGGTAAGAAGATTAAAAGAGGATGGGTGCATTAGATTATTCTTTGCGTACTAAAAATTTACCACAGTTATGTGATAGCGAAGCACGACCTAGGAATTGCTTCCAGTGCGCTGAAGGCATCGCTAATCTAGAGTTAGGGAAAAATTAGGTAATATTTGAAAACACCAAATAACTGTTAGTAGATAAAAATAAATAGACTTATGATATGGCTGGGGTGGTTTTATTGCCTAATTTAAGGAAAAACCAGGGAATAATCAGACCTATTCTGAAAAATCCTGACTATATCAGCAATTCCCCAATTTATTTCCATATAACTGCTGTGCGGCCATTGTCCACCTAATAAAGCGTAGATTTCTACCGGTTTACTAGAAATTGTAATGCCGATTTCATAAGATTTACCTGTGAAGGCAGCAAAGCGCCGACAAGCCTCATCATAAAAGTGACTCCGGCGATAATTTTTATTAGTTAAATCAATGGCAAATAAGCCATAAAAGTAGCGGGGAATACTTTGGATTGTTTCGACAATTTGACCTAAGTTTCTCGCTAAAATTGCATTTCTCGGAACTTCTGTTCCCCAAGCTGTATCCAACGCCCAAGAGGCAGAACTGAGGTGAGAACCGCCACAAATTCCACAAATTCGGGGAGTGACAATTAAGCCGGCTTGGGGATCTTTTCCGCGTAAAATTATTTCAAAGCCGCGAAAAAGTTCAGCGTGAGTCCAGGCGTTTGTGACATATCCATTTTCGATTTCGACACGCACATCTAAATCACCCTCGACTCTACCAACGGGTGAAATATCTAATGTTTGAATTGGCATATTTGTCCTTTGTTATTTGTTAGTTGTCAGTTGTCATTAGCATTTTTTGTTTCGCGCAAAGACGCAAAGGGGCAAAGGCGCAAAAAATATAATTGTGGCAAGAATTCTCTTAACCACTGACTAATGACTACTGACCAATGACTAAACGGTAAAAAAGTCTTCGTCTGCCCATTTTGGGGCTGTGTTTTTGGCAACGACGGTGAGGACGGCGTAATCTTTGTGGTTGACTCCAGGGGGTATTTCTTTGGGAACTCCCATGACGGTTTGGGTTTTAAAGACTGTTCCGGGTTTGAGGTCGAAAAAGGGAAATTCGGGTTCTGTGCAGCCTAAACAGGGCATTCCGGCGCGGGTTTTGGAGGAGACGCGATTCCAGAGAATGCGGTTACAGGAGGCATGAGTCATGGGACCACGACAACCTAAGTCGTAAAATAGACAACCTTTCCGTTGTCCAAATTCGGTGGTTGTGGCTTTGTATGCAAAGTGAATGTTGCGGGTACAACCGGTTTCGGCGTAGGTGTTGAAGAAGGTTTGGGGACGGTGCAGTTCATCAAGAACTATATCATCAATTCGTCCAGTGGCGATCGCTACTAATATCTGCGTTATCCAGTCGGGGTGTGCGGGACAACCAGGAATATTAATTATCGGTAAGCCGGCTTGACTGACAAAATCTTTACCTAAAAAACCGCCTTCTTCCCGTTTGAGAAATTGCAGTCCTTTGGAGTCGCTGGGGTTGGGTGACATAGCGGGAATTCCTCCCCAACTTGCACAGTCTCCCACAGCCACAATAAATTTCGCAACTTTGGCTAAATCGTTTAACCAATCTTTCATGGGACGGTCGGCAAACCGGTTCCATTCTCCTGTACCATTAGGGGCGTTAACTACGCTACCTTCAAATACCAAAATATCTACGGGAATTTTACCAGAAATACAGTCCCATAAAAGGGTTTTGACGTTTTCACCTAATTCTACACCCAAGGAAGGATGCCAAAGTATTTTCATCCCGAAATCAGCAATTAAATCACAAGCTGTTGGTTCTTCGGCATTCAGAAACGACATGGTGTCACCCGAACAAGCACCACCTTGGAGCCAGAGTACATTAGTCATTAGCTATGTCTTTCTATATATGTTGACAATGCACAATTAAAGAAGTTCTTTAGGGGTATAATTTCCCTTTTGAGAGGATTTACTTGTAGAGAATGACCTATTGATCAATATTCATTATTTTAAATTAAGGTGTTATTTAAAGCAATTAATTTTTTGGAAATAAAAATTAAGAATTAGCATAATTGGATGTTATGGTCAGAAAAGTAGTGAGGGCAAAATCATAGATATCGAAATTAATCAACGGTATCTGATAGTATTTCCCCAACTTTTAAAGTTTTTCCTGCTACTGTTACTTGATCATCATCTACTAATTTTCGTCCTCTGCGCGTTTCCACTACACCATTAACTTTAACCTCACCATCAACAATCATCCATTTAGCTTGACCTCCGGTAGAGGTGATACCGGAAAACTTTAAAAACTGGTCGAGTTTAATCATTTGCTTTTACCCACTACTTAAAAAGTATTATTTATAGCAATATATCAGAATTTAGGATTTTGGCAACAATTTAAATTCTTGCAAAGCTGGTAAGAAGTTTTTATTTTCATGGCTAGGACGACTCAGTTTAATCAAGGCAAAACGCTGTAAACTAGTTAAGCTTGCCCATGCCTCAGTTGTGATAATCACACCTATTTCCTGGGCTTTTGCGTGAATACTGCTGGGAATAGCGGTATTATCCATCCATGCTGGATGAGTTTCAATGGGTAATTCGGCTACTGGTTTACCAGTGAGTTGCAATACCAACTCTTGAATATAATGTCTGTAATCATGAATTTGACCATCTGTATCGCAAGGTAATATCGCTAAATTTTGACGTGATTCTTGATTCATCTGATTCCATTCTGCTAATTTTAGCTTAATACCGCAAGTGTCTAATTTATAGCGCACTTGCATAGGAATACAACGCCAGGAATCAACAAAATCTGCTTCAAATTCAAAAAAATATGTCATAAAATTGATGATAATGATATTTATAAATTATAGATTTATATAATTATTGTAAACAATTTATGAGAAAATACAGTTAATTTTTATTAAATAGAATCCAAACATTATGAATATTGATTTAAAGCGTGATGTTACTACTATTGTTTTAGCAGGTGGTAAAAGCACTCGCATGGGTAGAGATAAGGCTTTAATTCCCATGGTCGGTGTCCCCATGTTGCAGTTAATTTGTACTATTGCTGAAGCTTGCACTGATAAAGTTTATATAGTAACTCCCTGGCCAGAACGTTATCAAGAATTGCTAACACCTAAAAGTCAATTTATTCCAGAAGTTCCTTTACCTGGGGAAACTGGAAATGAACCCCGCACTCATGGACCACTTGTAGGTTTTATACAAGGTTTAGCAGCAGTAAAAACAAATTGGGTTCTATTATTAGCTTGTGATTTACCAAATTTGCGGCTAGAAATATTACAAGATTGGATATCTAAATTAGATACAATTCCCGAAAATAAAATGGCGGCTTTAGTCAAAAATAATCAAATCTGGCAACCTCTATGTGGTTTTTATCGCTGTCGTTGTTTACCGGAATTAAATCAGTATGTTGAAGAAGGTGGACGTTCTTTTCAGCAGTGGTTAAAGTCTTATTCCGTAGAAGTATTACCTTTGGAAGATTCACAAATGTTATTTAATTTTAACAAGAATATCCCCGAATAATAAAACCCATGTATACAAGTAGACCCTAACAATACTGTAGCCAAAAAATAGGATGAAGAGAGGGCTGATGTAGTAGAGTTATTGACAAGGTATTGATGCTATGTTAGAACTGGTAAAGTATTTTTACTGCATGGCTACAGTATTGTTTTATGTTATATAATTTCCTTGATTATACTCAAGATGGCTGAATCGTTTGCTTCTATAGAGGTAGGAATTTAGCAATGCTAAACCCCTACACATCTGGATTTTTCGTAATCTTGTAAAAATTCAAATCTCAGCCGTCATGAGGATAAATTCCGGTAAATTGTAGGTAAATGAGGTACAAATTTTAATCACAAAGCCTTGCAATTAAAGGGCTTTACCGCTGATAGCTGCTGTAATTATCAACTTTGCATTGAAAAGGAACATTAAGAGCGATGAATTTTAGAGATATCAAAGAAAATATCCAAGAAAATATTGGTTATTTTATTTTCTCTTCTGTCAAGAACTTCAAGGCATTTTTCGGTCGAGTTAACTGGGAAGGTTTTTTATCAGATACTAGTGACTTGACTGTTCTATTACCAATTATTGGCTATGGAATTGTGATAATGTCATTCATAGATTTTATCTATGTGATTGTCCCACCTCAACTCCAAAACCCTGAATGGGAACTCAATGCCATTAGTCTCCTCACTCAGCATAGTTGGGTTTTTTTGATTGGCTTAGGGTTTATTTTTACTCTTTACTTTCGTGACAATCAAGGTGATATCCGCTTCCTAGAAATTGTTTTTTTGAGATTTATCCGCTGGGTGATTCTGCTCATGGGAATCGCCTTTTTTGCCTTAATTCCCCTGACTTTATTAAATACGCAACGAGTCCTAAAGGTGGCCAATGATCAAATCACCGAACAGAGAAATAACCGTGTTGAACAAATAACCCAAATCGAAAAGCGTCTTGCTTCAGGGGTTAGCGCAGAACAGATCAAGCTGTTCGCTAAAAATATCAACATGAGTCCAGATGACTTAAAGTTACCAACTCCTCAGCTTAAAAATACAATTCAAAAAAACTTAGCCAGTGCAAAAAAGACAGTCTCCCAAGAAGCAGCCCTAAACCAGCGAGGGCAGTGGAAGAATAGATGGAAAAGTAGCTTGAGAACAGTTATTGCTCTCCTAATTATTGGTGTTACCTTTGTGATTGTTTGGCTTCAAATAGGACGGGCTTGTATTTAGAATGTTGAAAACGATATTAGCAATGACAGGTAAAATAGAAAAGTTTAGGGAAGTTAATTTTCTGAATTATACTTTCTTCATTCTATTTATTTTTGGGTTAGTAACTTCAACTCACCTAACACTCTATTGGCGAGTTGAACAAAATGCTAACGATTGGTTCTTTCAACTATTGTTATATGCAAGTGTCATATTCCACATTTACGAGAGACGGAATAACCTTGCTTTCGTCAGCCAGTTTCCTGCTAATTTTGTTGGTTGTTGTTTAATTATTATTCCCTACATCAATGCAAAATTTTCAGTTCAAGAAATCTCTATTTTTTGGTACTTTCTCCCCTTAGTTAGTGCCATTGGGTTGGCTTTATTAGCATCAGGATTTCAGGGAATTAAACAATTTAAGCGAGAATTAGCAGTAATTGCTATATTTCCCTTGATTTTCGTCTTTGTCAAATTATTGGGAATGCTGATTCGGATTACGGTAATCTCCGCCAAACTTACTTCTTATCTTTTATGGTACTTGGGCTTTAATTCCGCTACTGAAGGTGCTCTTGTTTCTGTTAATAATGGGGTAATTGATATTTTATCAGAATGCACGGCGATACCACTTTTAATCATGCTATTAAAATTTTCTTTCGTGCTGGCCATTCTTTTTCCCTCTTATCTGAAAAATATTTATTTGCCTTTTATTCTTTCAGTGCTTATTAGTGCTATTTTGTCCGTGATCCGATTGGTTATTATAGCACTAGTGGTGAAAGATAAACCTGCATTTAGTTATTGGCATGGTTATCAAGGTGGTGATATTTTTGCTTTACTTTCGTTCCTATCCTTTGGGGCAGTGATTCTTTTCCTATCACCCAGTCAAATTCCATCGTCACTGACAAAAGCCCCCCCTCAAAAGTCTCAGCCAGAAAAGTCTCAGCCAGTATCCTGGTTAATTGTACTAACAGGTATCGGTTTGATGATCATTTTATTTAATTTTTGTATCCATCCCAGCGCGGGCTTGAGTGAAACCGCCGTCTATCGTTTTCCGTCACAAATTCCTCTCCCTGGTTGGCAATTCATGGCTAGTGAACCTCTATCTTTATCTTCAAAGCAACTAGCCCAGGAGAATAATCGTCCTCTACTAAACACAGATATCGAAACCGATAAGACGAAGGATATCTTGTTAGGACAAATTTATCATTACCAAAAAGCCGGTCAGGGCTTAACTGCTAACTTTTACTATGTCCCTTCTAGCTTAGGTGATGTCAAGGACTACTATCAGCAATTTAGTTATCTACCTAATTTACCTAAGCTGATAAAGCCCGTTCAAAAAGTGAACCTCAAAGGTGATCATTTAGAGTTTTTTGATCAACAAAACCGCTATTTGACGGCCTGCATTAATTCCTTGGGAAAAAGTACAGTGACAATATCTCAATTCACTGCCCATTTTTATCGTCCTTATCTAAATCCGTCTCAATGGTTGAATCTATTGAACGGTAAACAAACTTTCCGTGACCGTCGCTGTATCTGGGGGCAACTTTCGTTAACTAAGGCTGATACTAGTGATGTTGAATTAGAAACTGCTTGGCAGGCTTTATTATCTTATTGGCAGAGTAATTTTCCTAAGTTGAAACTCTAGTAATTAGACATCTCCAAAAATTAAATATGCGTGACCTCAAGTCACTGTAGAGACGTTCCATGGAACGTCTCTACAATCTTTAGGGGAGATGTCTATTACCCATATACAGCACTTCCCGGTGTTATGAGGTACATATCTAGCGGGCAAGATGCCCGCACTACAAGAGTTTCATGATTCAACTTTGTACCTCATAAGAGCGGAAACCGCTGTATAACAATATGTAAAGTTACCTTGATGCCTTATTTTGGTTGATTTTTAGCCATATTACCTCAGAGGATGTTTGAAAAGTGGTATTCCGTAATTTTCATCACATTGCTACCCCCCTTTCCCCTTGTAAAGGGGGGAAACAATAAAAATCCAGTTCCCTCCCCTTTACAAGGGGAGGGTTAGGGT
>NZ_JAQMTJ010000143.1:0-7269 GCF_028330815.1 Dolichospermum lemmermannii CS-548 | reverse complement strand
TTACTGGAATCACCTGTTCAAACTCGTTATGGTATGGGCAGTTTGTGCAATGGACGTTTACTCTTTGGTTTCCTGTATGAGTAGTAGTTGCAGGAACTAATACTGTATAATTCCAGTTGAGCGTAAGTTTTTCACATTCAGGACATTTTTGATCATTGATTGCTGAAAATATGTAATAGGCAATTGGGGCAAAAAAGATCAGAAACATAAAGTTAGTTAAATTAAAAACTTTATCAAAGTCGAAAAACCCGCTTTTTTGCCAATTAGCTTGAGGAATATTGAGAATTTCACTCTTGAATGTTACCTGAACTTCTAACTCTTCCTGGGGTGGAATAGCCTGATTTGCTACAAATTCCAATGTTTTTGGATTTACTTGACTGGCTGTAGCTGGTATACCAAAATTTTGAAAATCTTCGACTTTACCTGATAAAGCTTCTGGCAGTTGTACCCTAACTTTTGCTGCTTGAATTGGGGCTTTACGGTCAGCAAAAATGGCTTTCCAGTAAACTTGAGTATTATCACCATTAATATGCAGTCCACCAACTACACGATATTTAATTACAAAAATATGTGATTCTGGTGCTTTTAATTGATGTTGCCAACGAATCCAAAATTGATTATTTTCAATTCCAGTTTCACTAGGAATGATTTGATTATTTTCTTGAACCGTTACTTCCTTAATTTCATCAACTTTATCCAAAGGAATATAACGATATCTTTGATTTGTCCAATCTGATGTAAAAACATACTTTTGTGTTTCTGTAACTAACATATCTCCGTTATTTTGGATGGCAATATCAACGTTAATATAGTCCCAATAAAAAGGAGGTGTTTGTGCGGTAGCATGATTGAGAGAAAGACCAATAGTGAAAAATAGAGCAATGCAAAATAGAGAGAATCTTCGGATGAGTTTAGTCCACATAATTTGATCCTTTATCTGATTTTCAAGAATTATTTATGAAGCGGAAATGTGAAATTTCCGCACAATAATCAAAGGTTTTTCTATGACTCAAATTCATAGCATTGAGAGCTTGAAAACTTTACTTTTTGACATAATTTTTCTGGTTTCAATTTTGAATTGTTTACAATGTGTCTTTGCTACCCAAATTTTTTTCTTCGGTGTCTGCAATATTGAGAAGTTCTATGATGTCTTTACGCGCCAAATCTGGATCTTTGTTTAGAGGTATAATCTTGTAGTAAAAAGTGGCATACATTCCTTCTTTAGAAACTGTAGCCCAACCGCTTGATATGTCATTAACTTTGCTTTCCAATTGCTTTGTTTTTTCTGCGTCTGGAGGTGTTTTAGAGATTCGAGAAAAAGACATTACAGCAATAACATCATTATTGAGCATTCTTCCAAGTTCTGGCACGATAAATCCATATTGAGTCCGATTACCCTCAACTCCAGCTAATATTGAAATACGTCCATCTTTTTGGACTTCATAATTCATACCTTAACGATCTAAGAAGGCTGTAATCGTCGAAGGTTTGGTTTGAGCAAATGCCTGAGTTGATAACAAACTCATAAGTGAAACTGTAGTAACAGCGGTTGAGATAAAACGCTTCATAAGTGTTTTCCGTCGTCCTTGAGGAATATACTTAATATCACTGATCGGAATTAAGTATTTCTAGTTAAGTTTCAGTTCACTACAAGACTGATCTAAAATTGAGCTTGACAGATTTAGCACAAGCCTCTAATAATCTCCCATGCCTAGTCTCAAACTCTCAGTTACCGGACTACAAATCATCAAACAAACTCGGAAAGAAAAAGGATGGACGATTGATAATCCTTGTTGGTTAGAAGCCGCGAGTCAAATTCTCGAACCCACACGGAACTGGGAAAATGCGGAAGTTTTTGCAAATGGTGTATCTTTGCCCACTTGGAAACGGTTTCTGAAAGGTGATGCTATTGATGCCTCAGTATTCAAAGCGTTTTGTCAAATTTTGGGGCTAAATTGGCAAGACGTACTGGCACGTTCCCTGGATTTTTCTGGATCTAGTACATCCCAAATCCCTAATATTCCCTTATTCTTTGGGCGGGGTTATGAACTGCTAACTCTAACTCAAGCAATTGAACAAAAAATACCCTTGATTGTGATTACAGGGATGGGAGGTATTGGTAAAACGGCTGTAGCTTCAAAACTTGCCCAAGCTGTGCAGTCTAGGTTTCAACAAACGCTGTGGTTTTCTTTTCACCGCACCTTACCAACAACCGATTTGCGATCGCTACCACCGAAAACACTACTAATTTTTGATGGTTGGGATGGAATTCTGGGAGGCGATAGCTTCGCTCGCCGTAGGCATCGCGCTGGCAAATATCTTCCTGAATATGTTTCCTATAAAAGTTTTCTGGAATCGGTAGTGCAAACACCCCATGAAAGTTGCGTAATTTTGACCAGTCGTGAACAACCAGAAGGATTAAATAATTTAACGGCCAATGGTGCAGTTTTTTTGCCTTTGGGTGGACTAATGGAAGGTGCAATTGAGCTTTTACAGCATCATCGGCTGATATTTGATGCCGAACAATGGATGACATTGGTAAATCTATATGGTGGTAATCCATTATTTTTAAATATGGCAGCAAATTTAATTCACGAATTATTTGCTGGGAATGTGGGAGAATTTCTGGCTTCGGGAACTATTGTCACTGATGAATTTGAACCACTGGTGACGCAATGGCTTAAACACATTTCGTCTCTGGAACAAACTCTACTTAAATGTTTAGCTACAAATTCCCAGGGATTGACTCGTGAGGAAATACAATTAAAACTTATAAGCCATGCCTCAACAGGAAATATTTTATCTGCACTTTTATCTTTAAAAAGACGGGCATTAGTGGAAACCCTGAAAGTAAATACACAGGAATACTTTATTTTGCAGCCTGTTATTCTAAAATGTGTACAGCGTTTATAAATCTCTCGGTAAGCGTAAAACTCAGCGTCTTCAGACCTGAGATATAAGCGACTCGTGCGACTTTAGTCGCCTAAGTTCTTCTTGATTAATTTATCATTTTGTGAAATCATAAATATAATAGCGAAAATCCAAATCATGGTCAAAAATAAACCCTTAATGGGAGTTCAACAAGTCCTATTATCCCCTGATAAAGATACTAAAGCAATATTAGAGTATCTTTGTCAACAATCAGGTAAACTCTATAACTCAGGGGTCTATTTTGCTAGACAAACACTTTTCAAAACTGGTAAGTTACTCACTGGTAAATTCGACCTAATATATGAGTCAACTGTGAGCAAGACCAGATTAGCAAGTTCACTACCTTCGGTAGTTGCTCAACAAACACTAATCTCAGTAAGCGAAGCTTTTAAATCCTTTAAAGAATTAAAAAACAAATTCAACAAAAGTGAGTTACTTTTTAAACCTAAGCCTCCTAGCTACCTTGAAGGATCTAAACTTTTTAAAGTTGCGTTTCCCAATACTGGAGCGGGTAAGCCAACTCTTGAAAATAATCAAATTAGATTTCCTTTAGGGTTGACAGTAAAAAGATGGTTTGGAATATCTGAATTCTTTCTCCTAATGCCAATTAACTTAGATTTCTCAAAGGTCAAAGAGTTGACTATATTACCCAAAAATGGGGCTTTTTACCTGGAGTTGTCTTATTTGGTTGAGAAAAAGATCACTGACTTAAATATTAGTGAAGCCCTATCAATTGATTTGGGAACTGCCGATAATTTAGCAGCCTGTGTAGACACTTTAGGAAATTCTTTTTTAATTGACTCAAGAAAACTAAAAGCTGACAATCAACTCTGGAATAAAAAAGTCTCTACTAAAAAAGAAGGCAAGTCAAGTGACTACTGGGACAGTTGGTTAGATCGAGTCACCAGAAAACGAAACCATCAAATGAGAGATGGGATCAACAAAAGTGCAAGGTTGATTATTGACCACTGCCTCAAAAATAAAATAGGTAACTTAGTTCTAGGTTGGAACGATGGGTTTAAACTGAATTCCAATATGGGTAACTTGAACAATCAAAAATTTGTTCAAATGCCATTAGGTAAGTTGAAAGATCGACTTAATCAACTGTGTTGCCAATATGGGATAAACTTTCATCTGACAGAGGAGAGTTATACTTCAAAATCGAGTTTTTTAGATGGAGACTCCCTACCCAAGTACGGTGTTAGCGAAGCGGGGCGAAGCCCAAAACCCCAAGGGTGGAAAGCATCTGGGAGACGAATTTTGAGAGGACTTTACTTAACAGGTGAAAAGTTTTTAGTAAATGCTGATCTTAATGGATCAGCGAATATCTTAAAAAAAGTAACGGGAAAACTTAAACTCAATTTAAGTAAACTCACTAGACGGTGTTTGACCACCGTAACGAGAATTAGATTAAATTAATTCTGTCTGTAGAATCTCAGTGTCTTTAGACCTGAGAGTGTCAATTACTTCTCATTTTTAGATGATGTTTAAAAACCTAACCCCCCTACCTCTCCCTAACCCTCTCCTAAGAGGAGAGGGAAGCAGAAAAACTTTTTTTAGCTGGGGGTTTCAAAGCCTCTCTCCTTGCAGGGGAGAGGTTTGGAGAGGGGTTGATTTGATTTATACACTAAAACCTTTTCAGGCATCCTCTTATGGCTTACTGTATCAATCCAGATTGTTCACAACGAAAAAATCCTGATAATTGTGCAGTATGTCAAGCTTGTGGAACAGCACTTTTACTGCAAAATCGCTACAGGCTGATCCATCCCCTACAACTTGAGACACATAGCTATACAGAAGTATTTGAAATCGAAGATTTACTTGAGCGCGAGCGCCCCAAGGTTCTCAAGTCACTAAAAAATGTCACACCTGATCTACTTCGATTATTTGAACAAGAAGTATCAATACTTACCGATTTACGACATCCTGGTTTACCTGTTGGTGAAACTATATTTCCACTTTTTTTGCAGACAAATCGCCAATTACGCTGTTTCGTGATGAAAAAAGTTCCTGGTGAAAATTTGCAGACTTGGCTATCTAAAAATCAATATTTAACATCATATAAAATAGCTTTAGATTGGTTATATCAATTAGTTGAAATTCTCGAATTTGTACATAATAATAGTTTTTTTCATCGGGATATCAAACCTGCAAATATTATGCTTCGTCCTGATGGAAAATTAGTTTTAATTGATTTTGGTGCGGCGCGTCAATTGACCCAAACTATTGTTAATAATCAGCCAGTAACAGTGATTATTTCCAGTGGTTATACTGCTCCCGAACAAATGCAAGGACAAGCAGTTCTCCAGTCAGATTTCTATGCTTTAGGTCGGACTTTTATATATTTACTGACAGGGATTGATCCGGCTCATGATAGTCGCGCTCGTTCCTACAATTGGTTTAAAAATATTAAAGATAAAAAAAATCCTCAAAGCTTAATTCATCTAATTCAAACGATGACGGATACCGATCCACAGCGTCGTCCACTAACTGCTCAAGCAATTCTAGAAAAAATTGCCAATATTAAAAATAAAAAATATCCGCAGTTGCAATGGCGAAAATTCTATTTAATGATAGCTTGCGGTGTTTTGATTACTATCGGATCAAAACTAATTTATGAAAAAACAGCACTACCTCTGATCTGTGATAATGTTCTAGAAGATAATCTTAGTTGTGGTGAAGAAATCCTTATTCCTGATAACTTTACGGAATCAAATCAGCCGCCAGTAGAAAAGCGATCAGCAATTGAACAATATCGAGCTAAAAATTTTCCTGACGCTATACATTTATTTACAATTGCTTTCAATCAACAACCAGATCCAGAAACTTTAATTTATCTCAACAACGCCAAAATTCAAACGCAATTTACCACAAATAAAATTCATACGATCGCAGTTACAGTTCCACTTGGGCGTTCTACTATTAGAGGGTTGGAAATCTTGCGGGGTATAGCTCAAGCTCAAACTTTGATTCTGCAAAGTGGCCAGCCTTTACGGATTCTAATCGCTGATGATCATAATCGTGCAGATAGCAACACTGGCAATAATGCTCGTCGAATTGCCAAAAAATTGGTAAAGTATCGAGATTTACTCTCGGTTGTGGGTCATTTTTCCAGTGATGCAACCAAACAAACGCTGCCAATTTATCACAAAGCAGGGATAGTTTTAATTTCTGCAACTAGCACTTCTGATCGCCTCAAAAGTCCTATTTTCTTCCGTACTGTACCTAGCGATCGCATTGCGGCACAAAAAATGGCCACCTATCTCTTCTCGGAACTGCAACAGCGAAAAGCAGCAATTTTTTACAGTCAGGATAGTGAGTATGCTCAATCTTTATCAAGAGCGTTTCAAGAGGCTGCAAAATTACTGAAAGGGAATGTGATTAATCAGCAACCAGCTTTCAATCTGGCTAGAGATAATTTTGATGCGAAAGCGGCTTTAAATCAAGTCAAAACTCAAGGTGGAACGGCGATTGTCGTTATTCCTGATGCTGGAGTAGGATTACATAATGCCATTCCCAATGCTTTAAATGTCATACGATCAAATGTCAACCAAGCTTGGATTGTGGCAGGTGATAGTCTCTATAATTCTGACCTACTCAAAGCTGATAAAATTGTCTCACCACAGGGAATTGAACGAACGGCGTTAGCGATTGCATGGCATCCCATGAATGATCCTAACTCGGCGTTTGTACAGCAAGCTCAAATCCTCTGGAAAATCCCCAAAAAAGCACTTGCTACCAATACTGAAATCTCTTGGCGAACAGCAACAAGCTATGATGCAGTATTAGTCTTAAACAAAGCCATCACACAAAACCCCACCCGCAGCGGCATTCAAAAAACTCTTACCCAACCACAATTCTCGGTTAGAGGGACAACTGGAGTAATTCAATTTGAGGAGGGCGATCGCAAATATGGCACAATTACAATGGTTGTGGTGCGTCGTCATTGCAATTCCAGTGAGTTTGTGTTTACGCCAAGCGATTTCACACTAAAAGACTGGAAAAATTGCGGAGAGTAGTAATTTTTATAAGGGAAATGCCGAAAACCCTTGAAGATGTAGCTGACTTAGGAAGCTACATCTGTGCTTTAGACAAGGGATGAAGGCTAGAGGCAGGATTTATTCTGCATTGACATTAATTTAAAAATTTGAAATAATTTCAAATTTTAATCCATATTCGTGAGACAATTAAATTGTCAGCAAAGACATTAAAAACCTACCGGGGGACTCTCGGAAAGTTACGCTTGTCAGAGATGATTCTGCCAGTAATGGCAAACAGGATCAGGGCAAGAACCCAAATATTTAAAGAACCCTGCCTGAATCTGGGATAACTGAGAGA
>NZ_JAQMTJ010000142.1:0-2606 GCF_028330815.1 Dolichospermum lemmermannii CS-548 | reverse complement strand
TCAAACCAGTAATCTCCAAAAACCTAACCCCCCTACCCCCCTTCCCTGCAAGGGAATGGGGGTTTTAAAGCCTCTCCCCTTGCAGGGGAGAGGTTTGGAGAGGGGTCAGTCTATACATTCAAAACTTTTCAAACACCCTCTTAGTTTTCATAGTTAATATAGCTGTATTATGGTACTTAATTAGACATTTTTATAAACATTAGTTAAGCAAAAATGCTGATAATATAAACCGATTCGACAATTATCAAAGAATAGTTAATCTAGCTACAATTTTATCAAGCAAATATGAAAAAATTTTAGTTAGATAAATGAGATAATAGAAAAGTTGATCATCAAGTCATCGAGAATTATTAATAATGCCTAATTCTTCCGAACAGTTTTCAATTACACCTGATGCTTATGCACCTAGATTAAAGCGTCTACGTCAATTTAGTAAGGTATTAGATAATATAATTACCGTTCCCGGAACACAAGTAGGAATTGGTTTAGATCCTATTATTGGATTACTTCCCATAGGAGGTGATGCTTTAGGACTCATACTTTCGTTTTATATTATCATTGAAGCTGCACAATTAGGCGTACCTACAGCCACATTAGGCAGGATGGTAATGAATGTAATTGTTGATTCCTTATTTGGGGCTATTCCCATGTTAGGAGACTTGTTTGATTTTGCGTGGAAAGCTAATAATTACAATATTATTTTATTGGAAGAATCTTTAAAATCTCCTCAGCAAAATCAAAAAGCAGATAAATCATTTATCCTCATTTTTACTGTGGGTTTATTTCTACTGGCTATTGTCTTAATATCCATCCCCGTGATATTACTAAGAATATTATGGCAAGTCTTCACTGGTAATTAAATTATCCTATAAAATTATGAAAGATTGGTGGCAAGATAATTTTCCTCAAGGACGGCAATATCTCGTTATTCCTGATGCTCAAGGTTATCCAATTCAAATAGCTTATGGTGAAAAAGGTCGAGGTAAACCGCTAATTCTATTACATGGTTTAGGCAGTTGGAGTTATAATTGGCGACATAGTATTGAACCATTATCTCAACATTTTCGGGTAATTTGCTGTGATTTTAAAGGTTTTGGTTTTTCCGAAAAGCCCGTATCTCGTCGAGAAGAAAATGGACATCAAATTATTGAATTAAAACGCATTATTCAAGCTTTATGTGATGAACCACCCATAATAGTAGCAGAATCTATAGGAGCATTAATTTCTTTAGGATTAGCTGGTAAAAATCCTGATTTAATCGGACGTTTAGTAGTAATTAATGCCCCTATTTTTACAGAAAGCTTACCTCATTGGTCTATGGGTTTACTGGCACAAACACCAATAGAGATTATCCATGCAGTTGATAATTTACGTCTCGCATATTGGTTTGCACCTTTAGTTAGAAAAGTTATGGGAACAGAAAGACGGAAGGTATTGTATGATCCTTCCCTGTTAACAGAGGAAGATATTTACTGGATTACTTACCCATTTATTGAAATTCCGGGAACTTTGGTAAAAGTTGCGGAAGATCTACAAATTGCTGCTCAAGAAATTGAGAGTTTGCGAACAAATCAGCCAAGTATGTTGAGTAATATTCAAAAAAATCTCAAAAATATTGAATGTCCAACTTTGGTATTATGGGGAGATCAAGATAGTTGGTTTCCTGCTAGTCATGGGGAAAAATTACATCAACATCTTCCCAATTCTCGGTTACAAATTTTGCAAAATTGCTATCATGATGCCTCAACTGGTTCTTCTACTGTTGTGAATGCCGCAATTTTGGAGTTTTTAAAAGATACCAATTTCTTTTAAATAAATCTGATTGGATTTTTATTAGATAATAATTGCATTGTCTGAAAATTAGCAGGATTTTCCTGATCTTTTACCCAATTTATCGGATTGTTGACAATGTATTCACGAATATTATTTAATGCTTCTTCATTGCGGATAATATGTTCATAATAATTACGCTGCCAAATTACATTTCCTTTAGCTTTATTCATCCGATTAATTTGGCGTGTAGAAACTGATTTATAATTTTGAGTTATTGCCGCCAAAGATTGTGGTTTTGTCCCATTAATTTTAACTGTTTCACCCGTATAGACTGTAGGGGCGAAGCATTGGCTTGATAAATTTTGTTGTTGTGAAAAATCTTGATTTGCCAATGCTTCGCCCGCCACCTCAGAACTCTCAATGATAATAATCCCATGTAAATGATTGGGCATGATCACAAATTCATCTAACTCGACATTTTTAAAATGTCGAGGAATAGATAACCAAGAATCCCTTGCTATCTCGCCATTTGTATTTAATTTTATTTCACCATCTACAATTTCACCAAATAAACAATTACGTTGATGGGTGCAAATGGTGACAAAATATGCTCCCTGTTGAGTATAGTCGTATACTTTTAATCGGATGGAACGGCGGTGGTGAATATTGGAATTGTAGGGCATAAATTTAATAGATGGATTTCTTTGTCATTTCTATGGGAAAGGGTGAAGCATTCGCCAATATAGTTTATCTGTTTGTTCCATATTTTTCTCGTGGGAAGGGTGAAGCATTCGCCAATATAGTTTATCTGTTTGTTCCATATTTTTCTCGTG